>CAKTNQ010000015.1:0-33606 GCA_934589185.1 uncultured Oscillospiraceae bacterium
GTCACGAATTTTCTGATAACAAACCTGGATGCTTCTGGCCACGTTTTTGAAGGAATAGATCAGTCATGAGAAATTTTTCCACAGAGGGGGGCATTTCCGAAAACTACTGCACCCCCTTTTGCGCCGAAAATGCACCCCCTTGAAATTCTATTAAAGTTGGGGTTATTTGCCATAAGTCCACCGTAATTCGATCGAATTACGGTGGACTTTTTATGCCATTTCTTGCGCCTTCCCCATTTGATGCTATAATGAATGAAATAATCGAGAATTTGCGCATCGAAAAAGGAGCGTTCGCATGAGAAGATTTTGGAGCTTTTATCAAAACGAGTCTTATCAGGTGGGCTGCAGCGGCAGAACGGTTTATATATATGATAAAGCAGGAAATGAGCTTGCGAAATTCCGCGATATCCCCTATGCGTATACAGCCGCTTTTATGCCGGGAAAGAATATCATCGCCGTGAAGTCCACAGAAGGGCGCCTGGGGTTTTATGATCTGGACTCCCTCTGTCTGTTAAAACGGATCACGATCACCAGGATTGGCGCACAGGATGAAGGATTTTGCTTTTCGCCCGACGGCAGCTTTTTTTACAATATCGAGAAGCCCATCACTTCTTTAAGAACTCAGCTTGGGGTTTATGAGACAAACACCTTCACAAAAGTAAGCACACTGTTTGCTGAAGATGTGCGAACCGTACTAAGACATCTGGAGTTTGACGAGAAAACCGGCACGTGCTATCTGTTGGGCTATGTGCGTAATGATATAGGGGTGCGTGATCGTGACTTCATTGCAATTTTTAATACAGAGAGCCAGACCCTTCAAGACATCCATTTCATCAGCCAAAAGCAATATGATTATCTGGCAATATACAAACATTGGGAATTGAGCGGGTTCACAGAAAAAGCTCTCGAATGGAGTTTCTGTGACCTTGATGAAAAGTTAAGCCTAAAAGAGGTATATGAAGCGGCTGGCAGCTGATCCCCCTCCCGGAGAGGAACGAGAATCCCGCTTCCATCGTTGTGAAACTGTGAATGGCAGTGAGCCTTCGCAGCCACCGGCAGGCATCCGAAGATGCCTGCCGGTGTTCTTTTGCGCTTCCCTTTTAGATGCCGACACTGTGGGATTGCAGGCCAAACACATGTATGCTATAATAAAAAAATCGTTGATTTTTGTCCGTGCGGCGCGTCTGCCCGCTGCGGCAACGAAATGATACTCAGAAAGGATTTTTGATGATGAAACCGAAATTTGACGGCTATGCGGCGCAGTATGACACCTGGTTTATGGAAAACGACAACCTGTTTCAGAGCGAACTGCGCCTGTTCCAGACGGCGCTCGGCGACATCGCCGGCAAGCGCGTGCTCTCCGTCGGCTGCGGCAGCGGCCTGTTCGAGAGCATGATCGACTGCAGCGGCATTGAGGGCATCGAGCCCTCGCACGACATGGGCGCGATCGCGCAAAAGCGCGGCGTGAACGTGATCGCGTTCGGTGCGATTGAGGACGCCGAGCTGGAGGAAAACGCCTACGACATGATCTATCTCAACGGCAGCTCCAGCTATATGGAGGACCTGATGCGCGCATTTGGCGTCTGCAAAAAGGCGCTCAAGCCGAACGGCAAGTTCGTCTCACTGGACGTGCCCAAGGAGAGTGCGTTCGGGTTCATGTACCTGCTGGCAAAGGAAGCCGGCACGTTCGACCACCCGTCGCTCAGCGGCGTCATGCCCCAGCTGCCGTACCCGCTCGAGCTGTGCTGCGCGGGCGTGTGGCACTCCACCGAGGAGAAGATCGATGCGCTCAAGGCGCTCGGCTTCCACGATTTTGACTTCTATCAGACGCTGCTGCGCAACCCCATGTACACCAACGAGGTCGTGGAGGACGTCGTGCCCGGCTACCAGAGCGGCGGCTATGTGGCAATCATCGCGCACAAATGAGCGAGCATAACGGCGCAAAGCTCTCGCAGCGGCTCCATGCGTGCGTGCAGGACATCTGGCCGCGCTATCTCACCCACCCGTTCGTAACGCAGATGGCGGACGGCACGCTGCCGACGGAAAAATTCCGCTACTACATGCTGCAGGACTATCTCTACCTCAAAGACTATGTGAAGATCTTCGCGGCGATCATCCAGAAAGCCGATGATTTCGAGCAGATCCGCTTTTTGAGCGGGGAGCTGGCGAACACGATCGACGAGACATTCCGCACGCATCTTCCGTACATGCAGCGCCTCGGCGTCACGCAAGAGGAGATCCGCAGCGCGCGCACGCACATCGACAACAGCGCCTACAGCCACTACATGCTCTGCGAGGCGCAGGCCGGGGACGTGCTGACCGGGCTCGTGACGCTCCTCAACTGCTCGTGGAGCTATGCCTACATCGCGCAGGAGATGGTGGCGCGTTATCCGGGCGCGCTTCAGGACGAGCGCTACGGCGCATGGTTCGTGGGCTACGTTTCGGAGGAATACCGGCAGACCAATCAGGCGCTCATCGACCGGATCGACGCACTCGGCGCGGGCATCGACGAGCGGACGACGCAGCGTCTGTGCGAGATCTTCAAAAAGTGCTGCCTGTTTGACCTGCGCTTCTGGGACATGGTCTACGCCATGGGAGAGACCTGAATATGCCCGCAAAAAAGCTGTTTTCTCTTCGTGAGGTGACGCCATGAAAGCCGAACGCAACAAGACCATAGACTTCCTGCCGGAGGATGCGCCAGAGTATCTCGCGCGCTGCCTGCGCGTGACGAAGGACATGCCGCTTGACGCCGTGTGCGGCCGCACCATCTGCGGCGACACGTTTGCGGTCGCGCCGCACCTGCCGCGCGGCTTTGCAGACCTGCTGATCGTGGACCCGCCGTACAACCTGACCAAGGACTTCTCCGGCGGCGGCTTCCGGCGCACAACGGACGCGAACTACGCCGCCTTTACGCGCGCATGGATCGAGCTGCTGCTGCCGCTGCTCAAGCCGGACGCCTCGGTCTACGTCTGCTGCGACTGGCGCTCGAGCCCGATCGTCGGCCTGACGCTCAAGGACTATTTCCGGCTGCAAAACCGCATCACCTGGCAGCGGGAAAAGGGCCGCGGCGCGCAGCGCAACTGGAAAAACGGCATGGAGGATATCTGGTTCGCCACGCGCACGGACGCCTACACGTTCCACGTGGACGCCGTGAAAGTCCGCCGCCGCGTGCGCGCGCCCTACCGTGCCGGCGGCCGGCCGAAGGACTGGGAGGAGACGCCGGACGGCAAGTTTCGCAACACGTGCCCGTCGAACTTCTGGGACGATATTTCCGTGCCCTACTGGTCCATGCCGGAAAACACCGCGCACCCGACGCAAAAGCCCGAAAAGCTGCTGGCCAAGCTCATCCTCGCAAGCTCCGACCCCGGCGGCATCGTGCTCGACCCCTTCGCTGGCTCCGGCTCCACGGCCGTGACGGCAAAAAAACTCGGCCGCCGCTTCGTCGCCATCGAGCGCAGCGAGCAATACTGCGCCTGGGCCGAAAAGCGGCTGGAACTGGCGGAGACGAACCCCGCCATTCAGGGCTACGCCGACGGCGTGTTCTGGGAGCGCAACGCCGGCCGCCTGCCGCGCTGAACGAACTGCATATGCCCCGGCGCCCGGCCGACACCGGGCGCCGGTTTTGTTTGTCGGAAGTTTGACGCTGCTTGACAAGTGTGCAAAACGGTGTTACAACGGAAACCGCTTGTGCAAGTATGAAACAAAGAAGGCGCAGATATGAAACGAGGCTATCTGTACATTGTAGTCACAACGCTGCTGTTTTCCAGCATGGAGGTCGCGCTGAAGCTGATCTCCGGGCAGTTCAACCCCATCCAGCTCAATTTCAGCCGGTTCATAGTCGGCGGACTGGTGCTCATCCCCTTCGCCGTGCGCGAACTGAAAAAGCGCGGCCGGAAGCTGGACGGCAAAGCGCTCGGCTCGTTTGCCCTGCTGGGCCTGATGGGCATCGCGGTGAGCATGTCGCTGTATCAGCTGTCTGTCACGCGCGTGCAGGCTTCAGTCGTCGGCGTTCTGTTTTCCAGCAACCCCGTGTTCGTGACGCTGTTTGCCTTCCTGCTCCTGCACGAGACGATCTCGAAAAACCAGATCGCGGGCCTCGTGCTGGACGTTGCAGGCATCGTGCTCATCATCCAACCGTGGCACCTGCGGCTCGATGCGCTCGGCGTGGTGTACGTCCTGCTGGCAACGCTGCTGTTCGCGCTCTACGGCGTGTGCGGCAAGCGCCAGTGCGCGCGCTTCGGCGGTATCGTCGTGACGTGCTTCGGCTTTCTGTTCGGCGCAGCCGAGATGATCGCACTCGCCGGTTTGACGCATATTCCTTCCCTCGCCGCAAGCCTGACGGCCGCCGGGCTGGACACGTTTGCAAGCATCCCCTTCTTCACCGGCTACACGCTGGCCAACCTCCCGATCGTGCTCTTCATCTACGTCGGCGTGACCGGCATCGGCTTCACGTGCTACTTCCTGTCCATGGAGGTCACGAGCGCGCAGACAACGTCACTCGTGTTCTTCTTCAAGCCCGCACTCGCGCCGCTGCTGGCGTTTCTGGTGCTGCACGAGGCCATCCCCGGCAATATGCTCGCCGGTATCGCGTGCATCCTCTGCGGCAGTCTGGTGTCCATCCTCCCCGGCCTGCTCGCGCAGCGAAGGGCCGCTGCGCTGCCGGTCACGGAAGGCACGGTCAAAGAAGAAATCGAAGTCTGAATCCGCAATCTTTACGCCCGCAGCAATCGCTGCGGGCGCTTTTTACATCTTCTTCACAAAATCCGGCTTGACATTTCGTGCACGTTGTGTTATTGTCTTAATCGCTTAATACAGTGACACACGATTCTGACAGGAGGCGGCATCATGAACTGGAACATCCGCAACGACGCGCCTGTCTACACGCAGCTCGTGGACCAGATCGCCCGTGCGATCATTCTCGGGCAGTTTCCGCCCGGGAGCCGGCTGCCGTCGGTACGCGACTTTGCGTCCGACGCCGGCGTGAATCCGAACACGATGCAGCGCGCGCTCGCCGAGCTCGAGCGGCTGGAGCTGATCCAGACGCAGCGCACGGCCGGCCGCACCGTGACGGAGGATCTGGCGCGCATCGAACGGGAAAAGCGGCGGCTGGCGCAGGCCGGCATCGACGCATTCTGGCAGGCGCTGGCGCAACTCGGTTATGACCGGGCGCAGGCGCTCGAGCTGCTGCAGCAGGATCTGCGGCAGGCAAAGGAGGAAATGTAACATGGCAATTCTCGAATGTAAGGGCCTGTGCAAGAGCTACGGCGCGGAGCCGGCGCTCGACCGCGTGGACCTCTCGGTCGAGCCGGGGCACATCGTCGGCCTGCTCGGCCCGAACGGCAGCGGCAAGAGCACGCTCATCAAGCTGGCCAACGGCCTGCTCACGCCGGACGCCGGGGAAATTCTCATCGACGGCAAGGCGCCGAGCAAGGAGACGAAAAAGATCGTCTCGTATCTGCCGGAGCGCACCTATTTCGCCGACTGGATGACGGCGCTACAGCTGCTGGAATTTTTCGGCGATTTCTACGATGATTTTGACCGCGACGCAGCCGTGCAGATGATGCAGCGGCTCGGCATCCAGCCCAAGCAGCAGATCAAGCAGATGTCCAAGGGCACGCGCGAAAAGGTGCAGCTCATCCTCGTCATGAGCCGTAAGGCAAAGCTCTATCTGCTCGACGAACCGATCGGCGGTGTCGACCCCGCGACGCGCGATTTCATTCTCAACACTATTATCAGCAACTATAACCCCGAGGCCGCCGTCGTCATCTCCACGCACCTGATCGCGGACGTGGAGAACATTCTTGACGACGTAGCGTTTCTCAGCCGCGGCCATCTGCTGCTGCAGTCGTCGGCGGATGAACTGCGCGCCAAAGAGGGCAAATCGGTGGACGCTGTGTTCCGGGAGGTATTCAGATGCTAGGAAAACTCTTAAAGCAGGATTTTCGCGCCACGGCGCGTATCATGCTGCCGCTGTATGTGGCCGTGCCGGTGCTCGGCCTGTTCACGAACCTGATTAACCACCTGTGCGAAAACCAGACCGGCTTTCTGATCCGCGCCATCAGCGCGCTCGTGTCGTTCGTGTTCTCACTCTCACTCATCGCCGCCGTCGTGACGACGGTCGTGCTCATGATCCTGCGGTTTTACCGCAACCTGATGACGGACGAGGGCTACCTGATGTTCACGCTGCCGGTCTCGACGACGGAGCTGATCTTTTCGAAGCTGATCGTCTCGGTCGTGTGGTTTCTCGGCACGTTCGCGGTCGACGCGCTCGGCCTGCTGCTGTCCGGCATGCTCGGCGGCTTCGAGGACGTCGTCCGGTTCCGGTTTGCTTTTACCTTCGGCGCACCGTACAGTATGCCGACAATCACGCAGGCGCAGGCCGGCTGGCTCGCAGCGGGCGTGGTCGTGCTGGTGATTTTGTGCGGCCTTGCCCTGTGCCTGATGACCTACACCGCCATGGCAATCGGTCAGAGCTTCAAGAAAAACAAAGGGCTCATGTCCGTCGTGTTCTTCTTCGTGCTCTGGATCGGCACGCGCATCGTGCTGACGCTGATCTTCGGCGCGTTCTATGGGCCTGCCAGCTCGGCCGTCAACACGATGACCGTGCTGCAGGCGCTCTGGACCGTGCTCGGCTGTGCCTGTGTGGGCGCGCTGGCGTTTTGCGTGGGCTTTTTCTTCCTCACGCACGGCATGCTGCGCAAGCACCTGAACCTGCAGTAAAAGGGCAAAAAAACACCCGGTATTGGCGCGCCAATACCGGGTGTTTGCTTTACGGATCAACAGGAGAGAATTACTTGGTGCCGAAGATGCGGTCGCCCGCGTCGCCCAGACCGGGGACGATGTAGCCGTGCTCGTTGAGATGATCGTCGAGCGCTGCGACGTAGATGTCCACATCCGGATGCTCTTTCTGCATCACGGCCACGCCCTCGGGGGCGCCGATGATGCACATGAGCTTGATGTGCTTGCAGCCGACTTCCTTCATGAACTGCACCGCGGCGGACGCACTGCCGCCGGTGGCGAGCATGGGATCGACGATGATGACGTCGCGCTCGGAAATGTCGGGCGGCATCTTGAAGTAATACTTCACGGGTTCAAGCGTCTGCGGGTCGCGGAACAGGCCGATGTGGCCGACCTTGACGTTCGGCATCATGGTGACCATGCCGTCGACCATGCCGAGACCGGCGCGGAGGATCGGCACGATGGCCAGCTTCTTGCCGGCGATGTGCTTGCAGTGCGCCGTGGCGACCGGGGTCTCCACGTCGATCTCCTCGAGCGGGAGATCTCGCGTGGCCTCAAAGCACATCAGCATGGCGATCTCGGAAATCAGCTCGCGGAATTCCTTGACGCTGGTGTTCTTGTCGCGCAGGATCGAGAGCTTGTGCTGGATCAGCGGGTGGTCAAAAACGTGAACATTACTCATCTCGTCGTCTCCTTTGTTGATTCAATTTTTCATTCCTGTGCCGCCTGGGCAGCCAGCCGCGCCTGGCGTTCCCGCTCGGCCTGCGACAGGCGCAGATAGACCGGGAGCAGTTCCTCCGCCGGGACCGGCGTCTGCCCGAAGGCGGCCATGGCCACACCCCACGCGCTCTGGCTGACCAGATTGCCCGGCGCCAGCACGGCGGGAATGTCCATGTCCAAACATGTATTATAACACAACTGTGCACCGTCGCCAACCAGAAAAGCGGATTTCTGCATTTTTCCCAGTTCTTCGCCCAACTCCGCGAGCGAAATCGCACGGTCTTCACAAAGGCGCACCGGTTTTCCGCCCCGGATCTCGAACAGGGCGTTGTAGATCTGGCTGCGGCGGGCGTCCATGGCCGCGCACACGAGCGCGCCCTCCCCCGCCGCGAGGCCGTGATACGCCATGGCCTCGAGCGTGGACACGCCGATGGCGGGCTTCTGTGCGCCCCAGGCGAGCCCCTTGGCCGTGGACACGCCGATGCGCACGCCGGTGAACGAGCCCGGCCCGCGCGCGACGGCGATGGCGTCGACGTCCGCGAGTTTGGTGTCGGTATTTTTCAGCATCTGCTCCGCCATCGGCAGCAGCGTGCAGCTGTGCGTCAGGCCGCTGCACTGCTGGCTCTGGGCAATGAGCACCCCATCGCGGCACAGGGCGACCGACGCCGCCTTGGCCGAGGACTCCAGTGCAAGGATCAGCATGATTTCCCGCTCCCTTCCGTGATCGTGATGCGCCGGGTCGTCGGGCCGAGTTTTTCAAACCGGACCACGACCTCGTCGCCGTAAAAAGCGTCCTCCACGTTCTCGCTCCACTCAACGGCGCAGACGGAACCGCGGTTGACATAATCCTCCCAGCCGATGTCGAACAGCTCGTCCGCGCTGCCGAGACGGTACATATCAAAATGGATCAGCTCGCGGGGGCCCTCATACTCGTTCACGATCGTGAACGTCGGGCTCGAGACGCGGCACGTCAGCCCCATGCCGCGGGCCATGCCGCGCACAAAGGCGGTCTTGCCGCTGCCGAGCTCACCGTACATGGCCACGACCTTGCCGTCCGGCAGGGCGCGCGCAAAGTCCGCGCCGGCCTGTTCGGTCTCCGCTTCGCTATGGGTCAGATATTCCTGCATGGTATCCCTCCGATTCTGAAGAAGTATTATAGCACGGTTTCGGCCGTTGCGTAAAGTCGTTTTGTGTGATATAATAAGCGCCGATTTCAAAACGCCGCCGCGGCGGAAAGGAGGCCATCATGAAAAAAGCCATGTCCTACGCAAAAGAGTTTTTTCATCGGGCAGACATTTTCCTGCTCGTGATGGGCCTCATCTGCGCCATTTTCGGCATCGTCGTCATCTCGAGCGCCACGGCGTCATACCATTCGGCCAAGTATGTCATCGTGCAGAGCGCGTCGCTCATCCTCGGCGTTTTCGCGTTCGTGGTCATGACCGTGCTGGACGTGGACGTGCTGGCCGACAAGTGGCAGATCCTGTGCGCGTTCAACGTGGTCTTTCTGCTGCTGCTGATCCCCTTCGGCGTGAGCGACAACACCGGCAACACCGGCTGGCTGCGCTTTTTCGGCATCGGTATTCAGCCGACGGAGGTCGTCAAGCTCACGTTCATCGTCATTCTGGCAAAGCAGATCAGCTACTTAAAAGAGTATCACGACCTCAACTCCGTGTGGTCGGTCGCGCAGCTGGCGGGTCATTTCGTGCTGCTGTTCGGGCTGATCCTCGTCGTGTCGTCCGACCTTGGCTCGGCGCTAATCTTCTTCTTCATCTTCCTTGTGATGCTCTTTGCCGCGGGCTTTGCGCTGCACTGGTTTGCGATCGGCTTTGCGGCCATCGCCGCGATGATCCCGCTGCTGTGGAAGTTCGTGCTGCACGACTATCAGAAAAACCGCATCCTCGCGCCCTACGACTCCAGCATCGACCCGACGAACACCGGCATCAACTGGCAGCCGCACCAGAGCAAGATCGCGCTCGCTTCCGGCCAGTGGACCGGCGCGGGCCTCGGCCACGGCACACAGAGCCAGTCCAACGCCCTCGCCGGCAAGCACACGGACTTCATCTATGCCGTCATCGGTGAGGAGCTCGGCATGATCGCCTGCATCCTCGTCATCGTGCTGCTGCTGATCGTCATCATCCGCTGCGTCATGGTCGGCATCCGCTCGGGCAGCAACATGGGCTCGCTCGTGTGCTTCGGCGTGGCCGCGTTTTTGACGTTCCAGACGTTTGAGAATATCGGCATGTGCATCGGCATCACGCCCGTCATCGGCATCACGCTGCCGTTTTTCAGCTACGGCGGCTCTTCCCTGTTCACGACCTTTGCCGCGCTCGGCATGGTGTCGGGCATCCACTTCCGACCAAAGCCAAAACGAAACAGCATCTATTACTGACGCACCGCGTCCCCGCAGGTTTCCCGGGAAACCTGCGGGGGCGCGGTTTTTCTCCCGGCATACAGAAAGCACCCGGCCATTTGGCTGGGTGCTTTCCGCAAAACATAGAAGGGGGAAGGGAAGTATCCGGGTGGTATCAGCCGCCGTGACAGGCGGCGCAGTCGTGCTCTGCAAAGAGCGCGGCGTCATAGGCGATGCCGTTTTTATCGTAGTAGTCCTTCACGGCCGCCTTGACCGCCTCCTCCGCGAGCACGGAGCAGTGGATCTTCTGGGCCGGCAGACCGTCGAGCGCTTCCACGACCGCCTTGTTGGACAGTGCCAGCGCCTCCGAGATGGGCTTGCCTTTGATCATCTCGGTCGCCATCGACGAGGACGCGATCGCGCTGCCGCAGCCGAACGTGTTGAACTTCACATCCGAGATGATGCCGTTGTCCACCTTAATATACATCCGCATGATGTCGCCGCACTTGGCGTTGCCGACTTCGCCGATGCCGTCGGCGTCGGGCATCTTGCCGACGTTGCGGGGGTTTTCAAAATGGTCCATGACCTTTTCGCTGTACAGTGCCATAGGAAAGCCTCCTTTGTATCATTTTGTATTAGATCAGGTGCGGGCGCGCGCCGGTCTCCAGCTCGTCCCACACCGGGGAGATGCTGCGCAGATAGGCGACCACCTGCCGCACATTGTCCACGATGTATGCCATTTCCTCGTCCGTGTTGTACTCACCCACGGACAGGCGCAGCGAACCGTGCGCCACCTCGTGCGGCAGGCCGATGGCCAGCAGCACATGGCTGGGGTCGAGCGAGCCGGACGTGCAGGCGCTGCCGGACGAAGCGGCAATGCCCTTGCGGTCGAGCAGGAGCAGCAGCGACTCGCCCTCGATGCCCTCGAAGCAGAAATTCGCCGTACCGGGCACGCGCTGCGCGCGGTCGCCGTTGAGCCGGGCGTGCTCGATGGTGGAGAGGCCGGCGATGAGCGTCTCGCGCAGGCGCGTGACCTTCTCCGTGTTCTCGGCCATGTGGTCGACCGCCTCGCGCAGCGCTGCGGCCATGCCGGCGATGGCCGGGGTGTTCTCCGTGCCGCCGCGCTTGCCGCGCTCCTGCGCGCCGCCCTCGATGATGTTCGTGAGCGGGATGCCGCGCTTGGCGTACAGGAAGCCGACGCCGCGCGGGCCGTGGAACTTGTGCGCCGAGCACGAGAGCAGGTCGATGTTCATCGCCTGCACGTCCACGGGAACGTGACCGATGGCCTGCACCGCGTCCGTGTGGAACGGGATGCCCCGCTCGCGGCAGAGCGCGCCGATGGCCTGAATGGGCTGGATGGTGCCGATCTCGTTGTTGGCAAACATGACGGACACGAGCGCCGTGTCCTCCCGGATGGCTGCGGCCACGTCCTCAACGCGGACGACGCCGTTTTCGTGCACATCCAGCAGCGTCACGTCAAAGCCTTCCTTGCGGAGCTTATCGAGTGTATGCAGCACCGCATGGTGCTCAAATTTGGTGGATATCAGGTGCTTTTTCCCCTTACGGGCGCCGTTTCTGGCGGCGGAGATGATGGCCTGATTGTCGGCCTCGCTGCCGCCGGAGGTGAACACGATCTCGCGCGGGTCGGCAGCGCCGATCAGCTGCGCGATCTCGGTGCGGCAGGCGAGCAGATGCTCGGCCGCCTCCTGCCCGAGGGTATAGAGCGTGCTGGGATTGCCGTAGATCTCGTCAAAGTACGGAAGCATGGCTTCCTTTGCGGCGGGGGATAGTTTTGTGGTTGCCGCATTGTCTGCGTAGACGCGCATGAGACTGTCCTCCTTTAATTCCTATTTGCTTTGTGGGTAAATAATACCATGCATTTCCCATATTGTCAATAGGAATTTGAAAAAGAAAAATCGGGGAAAGAGCATTTGCTTTCTTCCCCCGTTTCTGTGCCCTTATGCTTTGCCGTCGAGCAGGTCCTGCACGGACACGCCGGACAGGTAGTTATCCATGACGGCGTCGAGCTTTTTCCACATCGGCAGCGTCAGGCACTGGGCCGCGCGCTCGCAGCCGTTCTCCCCGGCGTCGAGACATGACACGGCGGCCATGCTGCCCTCGGTGCTGTGCAGCACCTCCGCGACCGTGATCTCACTCGCCGGCCGGCTCAGGCGGTAGCCGCCCTCCTTGCCGCGCTGGCTGACGACGAGGTTCGCGCGGTTGAGCGCCGCCGCGATCGCCTCCATATATTTCAGGGACACATCCTGCCGCTGCGACACGGTCTTGAGCGAGATGAACCCCTCGTCGCAATGCTGCGCCAGGTCGATCATCAGGCGCAGCGCATAGCGCCCCTTGGTTGAGATAACCATAATCCGTTGCCTCCTTGCTGCACGGTGCATGTGCAGATGCTAAGGATAATATACTACCAAATCACAAGGAATTCAAGTCGAATGTTGCAGATAGGAAAAGCCGGGGTGCAGCCCCCGGCTTTTTCACATTCAGGCTTCCTGCTCGGCCACGAGCGGCTCGACCACGCGCATGGCGTCGAGCGTGCGCGTCAGCAGCTCGTCCAGGCTCCAGCCGAGCATGTCCGCGCCGCGCTGGATCACCTCGCGCGAGCAGCCGGCCGCGAAACCGTTGCTCTTATATTTCTTCTTGAGCGACTTGAGCTCCATGTCCTGCACGCTCTTGGACGGACGCATCAGCGCTGCCGCGCCGATCAGGCCGGTCAGCTCATCGGTCGCAAACAGCACCTTTTCCATCTCATGCTCCGGCTGGATGTCCACCGTGATGCCGTAGCCATGGCTGGCCGTGGCGTGGATCAGCCGCTCGTCGAGATCGCGCTCGCGCATGATCTCCTGCGACTTGATGCAGTGCTGGTCGGGATAACACTCAAAGTCCAGGTCATGCAGCAGGCCGACAATGCCCCAGAAATCCACCTCGTCGCCGTAGCCGAGCTCCTGCGCGAAGCAGCGCATGACGCCCTCGACCGTGCGGGCATGGTGCAGATGGAACGGGTCCTGATTATATTCCGTCAACAGCTCCCAGGCTTCGTCCCGGTTCAGTTGCTTGCTCATAGCAAAACCTCCTAATGCATATCTTTTTTGTAGGTGTAAGAAAGAATGGAATTAAGATAGCACAGTCGCGGCCGGATTTCAAGTAGTTTTTTCGCTGAACACCCGAAAGTCAATGTGTTCGAAAATTGACACACTGCCAAAAAATATACCATTATTTGACTAAACGTTGGCTTTCTACCGTGCTGCTTCTTTTTGGAATTTTCAGACGCTTTCTGCCTCTGGTGTCACACTTTTACGTTTTTTGTGAGCAAAATATACGAGCCGGTCGATTTTATTTCATTGCTTTTTGTCAAAAAGTATGTTATGATATGCACAGTATGTATGCATCGCGTTCACTGCACTGCGGTGTCATACCTACGAAAACGTTCGATGATCTGCCGCGAGCAACAGCAGGTTCATCTTCGTAATAAAAGAAAAAGGAAGGATGTATTTCATGGACGAAAAGTATAGCGCGCTATTTACTCCGTGGAAGATTGGCAATGTCGAGATCAAAAACCGCATTGTCCAGTGCTCCATGGGCGGCACCTCTCTGTTTGGATGGCTGGAGCCCTGCCACTTTGATAAGGAAGCTGCGAACTTCCTGCTCAACCGTGCACAGGACGGCGTCGGTCTGGTTCTCCCGGGCATGCAGTGTGTCCGCGACACCATGGGCCGCAGATGGCTCTGGCAGAACAAGAAGATGTTCAAGGAACTCGCCGACTACATGGTCGAGTACCACAAGACCGGCTCCAAGCTGTTCATTCAGCTCGCCGCTGGTTTCGGCCGCTCCATGGCTGTTGCCCCCTGGATGGTCACTCTGAACAACAACAAGGTGCTCGGCGCCCTTGCCAAGCCCGTCATCGACGTCAGCTACTGCTGCGCTTCCGCTTCCGCTACCCCGAACCGTTGGCAGGAGGACATGCTCTCCCGCCCGATGACCGTCGAAGAGATCCACGAGATGGTCGATGCGTTCGGCAAGACCGCGAAGCTGCTGCGTGAGGCCGGTGTCGACGGCGTTGAGATCCACGCTGTCCACGAAGGCTATCTGCTTGACCAGTTCACCATCGCCAACTGGAACCATCGTACCGACGAGTACGGCGGCTCTTTCGAGAACCGTTTCCGTTTCCCGGTCGAGATCGTGCAGTCCATCAAGCGTCAGGCCGGCGCCGACTTCCCGGTGTCCCTGCGTTACTCCGTCGTCTCCAAGACCAAGGCTTGGGGCAAGGGCGCTATGCCGTATGAGACCGACTTCGAAGAGTTCGGCCGTGACATGCCCGAGTCCGAGAAGGCCATCAAGTACCTGGGCGATGCCGGCTACGACATGTTCAACTGCGACAACGGTACTTACGACGCATGGTACTGGGCACATCCGCCTCAGTACATGCCCGACAACTGCAACCTCGAGTACGTCGAGCACATCAAGAAGTTCACCGACAAGCCCGTCGCCTGCGCCGGCCGTATGGATCCGGTCAAGGCCGCGGAAGAGATCGCTGCCGGCCGTCTCGATGCAGTTGCCATCGCGCGTCAGAACCTCGTTGACCCCGAGTGGATCCACAAGATCCTCGAGGGCCGTCAGGACGAGATCAAGCCCTGCATCCGCTGCCACAACGGCTGCTTCAACTTCGCGAAGTTCAAAGGCACGGCCAACATCCAGAGCACGCAGGATTCCCTGCACCTGGGCCGCTGCGCGCTGAACCCGTCCACCATGCAGCACAACAAGTATAAGATCGTTCCGACCAAGAGCCCGAAGAAGGTCGCCATCATCGGCGGCGGCATCGGTGGCATGGAGTGCGCGCTCGTCCTCAAAAAGCGCGGCCACAAGCCGGTCCTCTTCGAGAAGACCAACGAGCTCGGTGGCCTGTTCCTCACCGCTTCCGCGATGAGCTTCAAAGAGAACGACAAGGAACTCATTGAGTGGTACAAGAAGGAAGTCGCGAAGCAGGGTATCGATATCCGCTTCAACACCGAGGTCACCGACCTTGGCACCATGCGCGGCTTCGACGAGATCATCGTGGCCACCGGCTCCGTGCCGAGAACCATGCCCATGATCCCGGGCTTCGAGAAGACCATGAGCTTCACCGAGCTGCTCAAGGAGAAGAAGGAAGTCGGCGACAAGGTCCTGTTCTTCGGCGGCGGCCAGTCCTCCTGCGAGGCGGCTTACGACCTGATCCTCCAGGGCAAGCACCCGATCATTGTCGAGTACGCCGGCGACCTGGTTGCTGCTCAGGCCACCTGCCTTGCCAACACCTCCTTCCTGCGTGACGCGATGGAGTACCACAAGGTCCCGACCTACCTGCACTCCACCATCACCGAGATCCACGACGGCGGCGTCACCGTCAAGGGTCAGGACGGCAAGACCTTCGAGGTCGCGTGCGACAACGTCATCAACGGCATCGGCTTCGTGCCGGCTCCGGTTGGCGACAAGGGCCGTCACGTGCACCGCGTCGGTGACTGCGTTGCCATCGGCAACCTGCGCACCGTCATCTGGCGTGCATGGGATGTCTGCATGAAGATCTGATCTTCGGCTGACACCAAAAACGCATAAAACCCGCGCGGGTGCAGATTTCTCTGCACCCGCGTTTTTTAGAAGCGGCAAATGCCCGCCTGTGCGCACAGGCGGGCATTTGCCGTTCTCCATGTCCCAATCTGGAACAGTATTTCAATCCGCGGATATTTCCGACGCCATAAGGATACCATGCTTCTGCGAAGAAAAAAGCAAAAGACGGTCGTAGGAGTTTTTTCCCTCACTGTACTAGAATGGGAGCCGGGAGCATAGCCAAGCAGCGCAGTTCGCAGCATAGGAACATATCCCCATTCAGGAGGTTCCGTCATGATGATTCGCACTCCATAGACCATGCAAAGTGCTCGGCAAGCACAGGAGGGTTTTACTCACAAGAGCTCCAGCAATTCTTCCAGCCGCGTGATGCGCCAGTCCGCCTGCGGCGGCATGGCCGCGCCGTGATCGGCCGGATCGAACCAGCAGGTTCGCATCCCTGCTGCCCTGCCGCCCGCAATATCCGCCGTGAGGGAATCGCCGATCATCAGGCACTGCTCCGGCCGAACGCCCGGCAGCTGCGCCAGACACCGGTCGAAAAACACCCGGCTCGGCTTCTCCGCGCCCAGCTGCCCAGAGATAAACAGCCGCTCAAACGCATCGAGCATCCCGGCCCGGCGCAAACGGTTCACCTGCTGCGCATACGGCCCGTTGCTCGCAGCGCACAAGCGGTATTTCCCGTGCAGCCGCGTCAGCACATCCAGCGCGCCGGTAACCGGGACCGCGCTCTCATGCAGCCGCACGCGGAACGCATCCTCCATCGCCGCACCATCGGCCTCCAGCCCGAGCCGCGTCAGGATCGTCTGCCAGCGCACGTCCCGCAGCCCGGCGATCGTCAGCTCGCCGCGCTCGATCCGCGCCCAGAGCTTGTCGTTCTCCACCTGAAACACGGCGAACATCTCCGGCGCATACGGCAGACCCGCCTCGCGGAAGATCTCCTCCATCGCCTGCATCGCGCCGGCACTGAAATCCAGCAGCGTGTTGTCAATATCAAATAGAAGTACAGTCGGTTTTTCCATGGTTCGTCCTCTGTTCATTCGCGGCCGGATACCGGTGCGCGGCGTCTGCGTGCATTGACTGCGCGAAACACCGTCGACACCAACAGAATACCGACCGCGAGGCTGCCCGCGATCCCCGCCGTCTCCAGTCCCTTTTGCAGCGCTGCCTGCACGGCGCCCGAAAGGCCAATACTCATCGTGTAATAAATGCCTGCGCCGGGCAGCAGCGGAATACTGGAAATGACCAGATAGGACGTGACCGGGCACTTGCGCCAGCGCCCCATCCCCTCGGAATACACCGCCGCCACGACCTCGGAGAAAAAGTTCGCGCTGTAGACGCTGCACCCCACCCTGCTGCACAACAGGTAAACGATCCAGGTCAGTGCGCTGCCGAGCGCGCACAAAACGCAGCCCCAGTCATGGACGTTAAACAGGATCACAAATCCCAGACAGGCAACAAACGTCGCGATCCCCTGCGCCCAGAGCGGATAGGTCAGCGCGGCGACCGTCTCCGCGTGGCCGTAAATCGGCGTCGTAACGTGCCACGCCGCAGCCGTGCCGAGTGCGATGGCGAACGCCGAGAGCAGCACCTGCACGATACGGCTGACGCCGGAGCTCGTGTCGCCGTAGATGATATCGCGCATGGAGTTTGTGATGAGCAGCCCGGGCACCAAAAGCATCAGTGCGCCGATGATGACGGCCGCCACGCAGTCGAGCCAGCCGAGGCCGGCGGCGACATACGCCGGCAGCGCCATGAGAAAGGACGCTGCCATGGTACTGAAAAACGGGTTGACCTCCAGCCGGTCCATGCAGCGTGTCACGAAGCCGATGACAAGGCCGCTCACCCCCGCCCAGAGCCAGTCGCGCACCGTGCCGCCGAACACGCAGCAAAAGCCGGCCGCCGCCATGAAATTGCCGAGATAATACGTCCACACGGCGTACCTGCGGACGGCGGCCGTCGTCTCCTTGAGCCAGCGCTGCGCCTCCTCCGGCTCCGGCACCTCGGCGCAGATGCGCCGGCTGAGCGCGTTGAGCTTTTCGATGCGCTCGAGATCATTGCCGTGGTACCCCACCCGCTTCATAATGGTCAGCGGCTTGGCGTTTGGCGCCACAAAGCTCACGGCGACGCAGTTCGGGATGGCAAACGCCTGCCCCTCCGTGCCATAGGCCTCGATCACGCGGCGCATCGTCTCCTCGACGCGGTACGTCTCCGCCCCGGCGACCGCAAGCTCATAGCCGATCTGCACCGTCATATCCGCAAGAAGATAATAGTCCATACTTGTTTTCCCATAAGCAAAAGTTTCCCGGTCAAGGCCGGGCTTCCGGTAATGCCAGCGTAACACATTTCGCAGGGCAAATCAATGGGAATGCGCAGCACGGCACTCCCGCGCCGTCCCGCTCGCGCTCAGATCAAAATACCGTCGCAGTGGTCGATCTCATGCTGGATGATCTCCGCCGTCCAGCCCGTAAAGGTCTTGAGCCGGGTCTGAAACCGCTCATTTTGCCACTGCACCTTAATGGTCTGAAATCGCTTTGCCTTTCGCCGCCCGGTCAGGGACAGGCACCCCTCCTCCGCCTCGTAGGGACCGGAGCACCTGACGATGACAGGGTTGAACATGACCAGATACGTCCCCGCGTTGTCGAATGCGATGATCCGCTTATTGACGCCGATCATATTCGCCGCCATGCCCACGCAGCCGGCCTTGTGCGCGATCAGCGTGTCCAGCAGGTCCCGCGCCGTGCCGAGATCGTCCGCCGTGGCGGGCTCGGCCGGCCGCGCAAGGAAGGTCTCGTCTTTGCAAATATCCCGGATCATATCGTCTCTCCTCTCTCCCGCTGCGGGGCAAGAAAACGCCCCCAGCGTATATAAATGCCGATGGAACGTCTCCGCCGCCGGAAGGCAGCTGCAGCGCATATCTCCGATCGTTTCAGAGATATTTCCCGGTCAAGCTCTCCGGACTCGTCCGAATTTCCGCCGGTGTTCCGGCGGCAACGATGCGGCCGCCCGCGTCTCCGCCGCCTGGGCCCATGTCAATGACGTAATCCGCATTGCGGATGACATCCAGATCGTGCTCGATGACAATGACCGTCGCGCCATGGTCCAGCAGCGCCTGAAACACACCCAGCAGCACCTGCACATCCAGCGGATGCAGGCCGATGCTCGGCTCGTCAAAGACGAACACGGAATCCGTCTGCATCCGGCCGATCTCGCTGGCCAGCTTCAGCCGCTGCGCCTCCCCGCCGGAGAGACTGGGCGTCTCCTCGCCCAGCGTCAGATAGCCGAGGCCAAGTTGCCGCAGCACGTCCAGCTTCTGGCGGACGGTTTTCCGGTCCGCGCAAAAGTCGAGCGCGGAGTTGACGTCCATCCGCATCAGCTCCGGCAGAGAGGCGGACTGCCCTGCATGATTCGTCAGCTTGATATCATAGGCCGCGCGGCCGTAGCGCGAGCCGCGGCAGTCCGGACAGGGAATGTTCACATCCGGCAGAAACTGCACGTCCAGGCTCACCTCGCCCGTACCATCGCAGCCGGGGCAGCGCAGCGAACCGGTATTGTAGGAAAAATCGCCGGCCTTGCAGCCGTGCGCCTTCGCGTCCGGCGATCTGGCATAGAGCTTGCGCAGCTCATCGTGCACGCCGGCATAGGTGGCCACGGTGGAGCGGACATTGATGCCAATAGGCGCCGCGTCGATGAGCTTCACGTGCGCGATGCCCTCGGCGCGGATATCCCGGATGTGCAGCGGCAGCGCACGGCCGCCGATGCTTGCCTCCAGCGCGGGGATCAGGCTCTCGAGCACCATGGTCGTCTTGCCGGAGCCGGACACGCCGGTCACGACCGTCAGCCGCCCCTTGGGGATGTCGACCTCCAGCGGTTGGACCGTGTGGATCTGCGATGTGGACAGATGAATGGCTCCCTGCGCAAACATGTCGGCCTTTTCAGCGCGCGGGCGCAGCACCGCCTCCGTCCCGCCGGACAGGAACGGCCCGATCTGCGAAGCGGGATCCGCCGCGATCGTGGGCACCGTCCCCTGCGCGATGACGCGTCCACCCTTTGCGCCTGCCTCCGGCCCCATCTCGATGATCCAGTCGGACTCCTTCAGGATCTGCGTATCATGATCGACCAGAATGACGGAATTGCCGTCCGCCACAAGGTCGTGCATCACCCCGGTGAGGCCCACGATGTTGGCCGGGTGCAGGCCGATGCTCGGTTCATCGAGCACATAGAGTACGCCGGTCGTGCGGTTGCGCACGGCGCGGGCCAGCTGCATCCGCTGCCGCTCGCCGGTGGAGAGCGTCGCCGCGGAGCGGTCAAGCGTCAGGTAGCCGAGTCCCAGATCGAGCAGCCGCCGCGCCGTGCCTGTAAAGGCCTCGCAGATGCGCTCGGCCATGGGACGCATCTCCTCCGGCAGACTGTCCGGCACCCCCTGCACCCAGTCATTCAGCTCCGCGAGCGTCATCGTGCAGGCCTCGTCGAGCGAAATGCCGCGCAGCTTCGGCGCGCGGGCAGCGGCGGACAGGCGTGTGCCATGGCAGTCCGGGCACACATCCTCTTTCAGAAACTTCTCGACGCGCTTCATGCCCTTCTCATCCTTGACCTTGGCAAGGGCGTTTTCCACGGTATAGACGGCGTTAAAGTAGGTAAAGTCCAGTTCTCCCGCCTGATTGGAGTTTTTGGCGTGATAAAAAATGTGCTTTTTTTCCGCCGGGCCGTGGTAGACGATGTCCTTCTCCCGCGCCGTCAGGTCGCAAAACGGCACATCCGTGCGCACGCCCATCTCCCGGCAGACGTCCGTCATCAGCGACCACATGAGGCTGTTCCACGGTGCCACCGCGCCCTCGTCAATGGTGAGCGAATCATCCGGCACCAGCGACGCCATGTCCACCGTGCGCACACTGCCCGTGCCGCCGCATCCGGGGCACGCCCCCTGCGAGTTGAAGGCCAGCTCCTCGGCGCTCGGTGCGTAAAAGTGCGCACCGCACGCAGGACAGGTCAGCTCCTTTCCCGCAGCCACCAGCAGCGACGGCGGCAGGTAGTGTCCATTGGGGCAGCGGTGGCTGGCGAGACGGGAATACATGAGCCGCAGACTGTTCAAGAGCTCCGTGCCCGTGCCGAACGTGCTGCGGATGCCGGGCACGCCCGGCCGCTGATGCAGCGCCAGCGCCGCGGGGACGTACAGCACGTCATCGACCGCCGCTCTGGCGGCCTGCGTCATCCGGCGGCGCGTGTAGGTCGACAGCGCCTCCAGATAGCGGCGCGATCCCTCGGCATACAGCACGCCCAGCGCCAGCGATGATTTGCCGGAGCCGGACACGCCGGCGATGCCGACGATCTTGCCCAGCGGAATGTCAACGTCGATATTTTTCAGGTTGTGGACCTTGGCGCCACGAACCAGCATTTGATCGATCATGGTTTTCAGCTCCCGACAGCGCGGCGGACGGCACACCGCCGCGCCACTTTTCTTTTGCCATTCTAAATCCGCGCCGCAGCACAAGTCAAGCCGAAATACGGCAGCAAAAAGCGTCCCCTGAAATCATCGGATTCCAGGGGACGCGATTTTCAGGCGCGGTCATGTAAATCAGCCGCGCTCAAAGGGCTGTTCCCTTTTTGGGGACAAACAGGCCGTGCATATCGGCCCGCTCCAGCTCCAGCAGCCTGACTTTTTTGTCGATGCCGCCTGCGTAGCCGGTCAGGCTGCCGTTTGTGCCGACCACCCGGTGGCAGGGGATGATGATGGAGATCTCGTTATGCCCCACAGCCCCGCCGACCGCCTGTGCGGACATCCGCGTGCATCCTCGCCGCTCTGCAAGCTGCTGCGCGATCTCCCCATAGGTCGTCGTGCGGCCATAGGGGATCTGCAGCAGGATCTCCCACACAGTCTGGCGAAACGCAGAACCAATGGGATGCAGCGGCGGCAAAAAGTCCGGCTCCCGCCCGGTGAAGTAGATATCCAGCCAGCGCGCGGTCTGCGCAAGGACCGGCGTCGCCCGCTCGGTATGCTCGGCAGGCAGATGATCGGCAAAGTATTTTTCCCCGTCAAACCACAGGCCGGTCAGCCCGTCGTCATCCGCTGCCAGCAGGATGCCGCCCAGCGGAGAATCGTAATGTTGAATACATGTCATGACTTACACCTCAAAAAACGTTGGAGTCCTGCGGGGCCTGCACACGGTCGGTCATGGTATAGGTGCGCAGCCCGGAGCAGGCAGTGATCCGGCAGCTTTCAAACAATTGCTCGCGTCCCTCCTTCTGGCTCATGCGGTGCCGCACCACGCCGCGCCATCGCTCTACGGCGGCCTCGTCCGTCCAGATGCTCATGGACAGCAGCTTGCCATCCGCACACAGGCTGGTAAAGCGCCCGGCCCAGGTAAAGCCTTCCAAGCCGGAGAGCAGCGGCTTGAGCACGGCGGCAAGATCGAGATATCTCTGCATCCCCGCCGTGGTGGGTTTTACTTCAAACAGAACGACGATGTTCGGCGTTTCCTTTTCCTCCGGTTTTGGGTCTCGGCAAATAGTCCCGCATTTCCGGTATTGCACCGCCGGCCACCGCCCACAAATACAGGCTCGCCACACTGCAATAGGGGCTGAAGCGGCAGCGGTATTTTTCAAACAGCCTGCGGTCAATCTTTCGATGGTGGTAAACCATCCGCAGCCCGCGCTGGATGGCTAGATCATCATAACTGAAAATATCGGGGCGCTGCAGACAAAACAGCAGGATCATCTCCGCCGTCCAGACGTCGATGCCCTTCAGCGCGCTCAGCTCCCGGATCGCATCCGCATCGGACATGTGCGCAACGGCGTCCAGGTCAAACTGCCCCGCGGCGACCTTTTCGGCAAAGTCCGTCATATATTCCGCCTTGCGGAAGGTCATGCCCAGCGACTGCAGCATGGGAACGCCGGCCGCACGGATCGTTTCGGCATTCACCTCGCCGAGCGCGTCCTGCAGCCGCTGCCAGATCGTTGCCTGTGCCTTGGTCGAGATCTGCTGGCCGATGATATGGTGGACAACGGACGAGAACAGGTCCGTGTCTACCGCGCGCTGAACATGTCCGACGCGGTCGATGACCGCACCGAGCCGCTTGTCCTTTTGCCGCAGATAGGAAAGCTCCGTTTCTCCGTATGCAAAATACACTTTCGTCCCCTCCGTTGACGGCTGCGCAGATTTTGTTATAATGATATCGCATGCAGCTGCGATAATCTATCCGAATATCGCCAAGCGAATACCGAAAGCGGCAATAATCGCCATCGCCTGCCCTCGCTTTGGTTTCCTCATATCGCGGCGCTTTTTCAATAGATAAATAAAAAAATACGGTAGTCCACTGTACCATGGACTACCGCACTTTGTGGTCCGAGTGACAGGGGTCGAACCTGCGGCCTGATGGTCCCAAACCACCCGCGCTACCAACTGCGCTACACCCGGATATGAAATTCCGCAATTCGCGTAAAATAAAGTTTAACATATTCTTTAGAAATGCGCAACGGTTTTCTGCGTTGCAGTTTTCGGGCATGTGTGGTATGCTCTAAACGCAAAATCATGATCCGTTATGACAGGAGTATCCACTTATGAGAATGCGAAAAAAGCCCAACCTCGTCCCGCGTATGGAGCGCTGCGCGGCTACATTGATTACCGAACCCGAGGCGCTGCGCGGCCACTGGCTGGAGCACTTCCCCGGCCATCAGGCGCTGCATCTGGAGCTCGGCTGCGGCAAGGGCCGCTTCACGGCGGACACCGCGGCGCAGAACCCGGACGTCTTCCTCGCTGCGATTGAAAAAGTTCCGGACGCCATGGTCGTCGGCATGGAGCGCGTGACAGAGCGCGGACTCGAAAACGTGCGCTTTCTCGACCGGGATGCGGCCAATCTGCTCGACATGTTCGCCCCCGGCGAAGTCTCGCGCATCTACATCAACTTCCCCGATCCGTGGAAAAAATCCCGCCAGCACAAGCGCCGCCTGACCTACGCGGGCTTTCTGGCGCTGTATGCAAACGTGCTGCCGCTCGGCGGCGAGATTTGGTTCAAGACCGATAATGACCCACTGTTCGCCTTCTCGCTCGAGCAGTTTGAACAGGAAGGCTGGGAGCTGCGCGAGGTCACGCGCGACCTGCACGCCAACGGCCCCGTCGGCGTCATGACCGACTATGAGGCGAAATTTTACGATCAGGGCATCACGATCAACCGCTGCGTGGCGGTGAAAACGGAGGACACAAAATGCGACTTGTATCCTGGAACGTCAACGGGCTGCGCGCCTGTGTGACCAAGGGCTTCGCGGACACGTTCCGCGCGCTGGACGCGGACATTTTCTGCCTGCAGGAGACGAAGCTCCAGCCGGGACAGATCGCGCTCGACCTGCCGGGCTACCGCCAATACTGGTGCAGCGCCGAAAAAAAGGGCTACTCCGGCACCGCTGTCTTTACGAAGGCCGAGCCGCTCGACGTGCAGTATAACCTCGGCCTGCCGCAGCATGATCTCGAGGGCCGCGTGATCACGGCCGAATACCCGGAGTTCTATCTCGTGTGCGTCTACACGCCGAACGCGCAGGACGGCCTGCGCCGGCTGGAATACCGGATGAGCTGGGACGATGCGTTCCGCGAGTTCGTCTGCTCGCTCGACCGGCACAAGCCGGTCGTCATCTGCGGGGACATGAACGTTGCCGCGACGGAGATCGATCTGAAAAACCCGAAGCGCAACGTCGGCAACCCCGGCTTCAGCCCCGAGGAGCGCGCGAAGTTCCAGGAGCTGCTGCACGCCGGCTTCACGGACACGTTCCGCGCCCTGCATCCGGACGAGACGGATGCCTACTCGTGGTGGAGCTACCGCTTCCACGCGCGGGAAAACAACGCCGGTTGGCGCATCGACTATTTCCTGTGCTCGGACCGCGCAGCGGAAAAGATCGAAACGGCCAGCATCCTTTCCGACATTTACGGCAGCGACCACTGCCCCGTGGAGCTCGAGATCGCATGGTGAAGATCGGAAACGTCGAGATCTGCGGCCCGCTCACGCTCGCACCCATGGCGGGCGTGACCGACGCGCCGTTTCGTGCGCTGTGCCGCGCACAGGGCGCTGCCCTCACCTGCACGGAAATGGTGAGCGCCAAGGCGCTGGTCTATCACGATGAAAAGACGAAGCAGCTGCTCTGGTCACCGCCGGACGAGCACCCGGCCGCCGTGCAGATCTTCGGTCACGAGCCGGAGGTCATGGCCGAGGCCGCGCCCATGGCGCTGGCGTACTCCGGCGCGGACATTCTGGACATCAACATGGGCTGCCCGGTGGGCAAGGTCATCCGCAGCGGCGACGGTTCGGCGCTCATGCGTGACCCCGAGCTCGCCGGGCGCGTCATTGAGGCAGTCGTCAAGGCCGTGGATGTGCCCGTGACCGTGAAATTCCGCAAAGGGTGGGACGGCGGGAACGTCAACGCCGTGGCCTTCGCGCAGATGTGCCAGCAGGCGGGCGCAGCCGCCATCGCCGTACATGGGCGCACGCGCGTGCAGATGTACTCCGGCCGCGCCGACTGGGACATCATCCGCGATGTCAAGCGCGCCGTGACGATCCCCGTCATCGCCAACGGCGACATTTTTTCCGGCGCGGACGCAGCGCACATCCTGCGCTACACCGGCGCCGATCTTGCGATGATCGGCCGCGGCAGCTTCGGCGACCCGTGGCTGTTCGCACGCGGCAATGCCGCCATCGCCGGCGAGCCGGAGCCGCCCCTGCCGCCGCTGCGCGAGCGGATCGAGGCGGCGCTGCATCAGATCAAATTTGCCGCCGAGATCAAGGGCGAACGGCTGGCGTGCCTCGAGGCGCGCAGCCAGTTTTGTTGGTATCTGCGCGGTGTGCCGCACGCCAATGTGTACAAGCAGGAGGTCGTGCACGTGGAGACGCTCGACGACCTGCGGCGCATCACGCGCGCCATCCAGCGCGATTTGCGGGACTGACCGCAGAAAGGCAAGGAAACCATGGACCGGGACGAGGAACGGCGCATCATCGCTCAGGTGTGCGCCGGGGACGCCAACGCCTTCGAGGCGCTGGTCGTCGCCTACCAGAAACAAGTGTATAACCTCGCCCTGCGCACCGTCGGCAACGAGGAGGACGCCGCCGACATGACGCAGGAGGTGTTCCTGCGCGCCTACCGGGCGCTGGGCACCTTCCGCGGCGAGAGCAAGTTCTCCGTCTGGCTCTACCGGCTGACGACGAACGTCTGCATCGACTTTCTGCGCAGCCGCCGGCGGCACCCAACCGTGTCGCTCACCGCGTCCGAGGACGACGATGAGCAGCCGCAGTTCGACCTCCCTGCCGACGAGCGCACGAGCCCCGAGCAGCAGCTGACCCGCAGCGAAATGCGCCGCGCCGTCGCGCGCGGGCTCGACAGCCTGCCGGACGACGCGCGCAAGATCCTCATCCTGCGCGAGCTCAACGGCCTGTCCTATGCCGAGATCGGCAAGGTGCTGCATCTCGAGGCCGGCACGGTGAAGTCGCGCCTGTTCCGCGCGCGGCGAAAGCTCTGCGATTTTCTGCTCGCCGACGGGAACCTTCCCGACCAGTATGCGTCAAAGCAGACGAAGGGGGGTGCAGACGGATGAGCAACTGCGAACATTACCGGCAGCAGATCAGTCAGCTGCTCGACGGCGAGCTGTCGGCCGAGCAAGTGCAGACACTGCGCACACATCTGCGCACCTGCCCCGACTGCCGGCGCGTCTATGACGACTTTCTGGCTATTCAGGCCGCCGTGCGCGACGCGGCCGCCGAGCCGCCTGCCGACCTGACCGCGCGCATCATGCAGCAGGTGCGTCAGGAGCCCGTGCCGATGGCCCCGCGCACCGCCGCCCCGGCACGCCCGGCGCGGTGCACGCCGCCCGCGCCGATGCACAAAGCACCGCCGGCAAAACCGGCCGCGCGAAAACGTCCGGCGGCCGGCCGCACGTCCCCCCTGCTGCCGATCTCGGTCATGGCAGCGTGCCTCGCACTCATCCTCGGCGCGACGCTCTGGTTCGCGCCGCGTCTCCATGCGCAGAGCAGCTCCGGCACCGCGCTCGACAGCAGCCGGACACCGACCGTGACCGCAGCCCCATCCGTCCGGGAATCGGAAACGCAGAAGTCCGATGACACCCCCGCACCGGAAAGCGCGCCGGTGCTCGACGACAGCGTGAGCAGCCTGCTCTTCTCCGTCCCGGCAGAGGACAGCGCGGACAGCACGACGCTGCACATCTCCGACCGCAAGACCATCGAGGAGCTGTCTGCGCTCCTGGTGCGCACGCACCCGGCGCAGTCGGTCGACGCCGCGCAGACACCGCTGTGCGTGCTGGAAGAGAGCAATGCTGACGGCACGACCACACGCGTGACCGTCTGGCGTGACGGCAAGGACGTGATCTTCGCCAGCAGCGCGGATGCGCAGTCCTACCGCGTGCCCGGCGCCGCCGCGGAGTTTTGCCGCCTGACAGGGCTTCCGGAAAACTGAACGTATTGGATCTTTGCGCCCGGCAGGCAAATGCCTGCCGGGCTTTTTCACGCCATTTTTCAATGATTTGCTGCAAAACGACGCCAAAAAACTCGAATTTTTGAACATCCTTGGCAACCATTTACTTGAAACACGCAAAAACGTGTGTTATAATTTATCATGTCTGTTTGTGCATTGCTATTTTCGTGACAAGCAGATGCATTTCTTAACAATGTGGTGCCTTTTGCCATTAGGAGGATAATGACTCGTGAAACGTATCAAAGTATCAAACAATGTCATCAGAAGAATGCCCCGCTATCTCCGGAAGCTTGACGACCTCAACGCCGCCGGGATCGAGCGCATCTCTTCCGGCGAGCTGGGCCGTCAGATGGGTCTGACCCCCTCGCAGATCCGGCAGGATTTCAGCTGCTTTGGTGAGTTCGGCCAGCAGGGCTACGGCTACAACGTCGTGGCGCTGCGCGGCGAGGTCGCCAAGATCCTGGGTATGGATCGCAACTACTCGGCCGTCCTGGTCGGCGTCGGCAACATCGGCCGTGCACTGGTGGAGAACTTCTGCTTCGAGCAGTACGGCTTCACCCTCAAGGCCGCGTTCGACATCAACCCCGAGCTCATCGGCAAGGAAATGCACGGCATCGTGGTGCATGACTTCTCCACGCTCGACGACATTCTTGCGGATATCCAGCCGGACGTCGCGGTCCTCTGCGTGCCGAAGGCCATGGCCAACGACGTCGCCAATGAGATCTGCTCCGTCGGCGTGAAGGCCATCTGGAACTTCACGAACACCGAACTGCAGGTCAAGGATGCCGATCCGATCATTGAAAACATCCACTTCTCGGACAGCCTGCTGGCCCTCGGCTACTACATTGCCGAAAGCCAGGACGAGGCCGAGGCCCGCGCCGCAAAGAACAAGAAGGCCTGACAGCCCGCAAAGGAGGTCTGCCCCTTGAAAATCAAGCGACTGATCTCGTTGCTGCTGACACTCGTGCTGCTCGGCAGTCTGGTCCCCGCGCTGGCGGCAGACGCCGGCAGCCGGCAGGACCCGCTGCTGTCGCGCAGCTATGTCGACAGCTGGTCGACCGCCGTGCTGAGCCACGCCGAAGCCACAGCGCGCTTCGCTGCGCAGGCCGCGCTGGACAAAGCGCTGCAGACGCATAACGCAGCGCTGCACAGCACCGCCGCGCGCAGCCGCATCTGCACGCTCCATGCCGGCAACACGGTCGCGCTCAAGACCGGCGACTGCTTCACCGTCCTGAGCGGAAACGCCGGCGTGACCATTTCCGCCGGCGCGCTCATCGATGCGACGGACGGCGCGAAGGCCGTCTCCGGTGCGCTGCGCACGGCGCACCGCTACATCGCCTGTGAAGATCTGCAGGCAACCATTACCTGCGAGCAGACCGTTTCGCTGCTTCTGTCGGCGAGCGCTTCCGTCACGCGCTTTGTGGATGTGCCCGCCAATGCATGGTATGCGGATTCCGTTGAGTACGCCGCCGTCAACGGGCTCATGAGCGGCGTCGGCGGCCAGTGTTTTGCCCCGAATGACACCCTCACACGCGCCATGTTCGTGACGGTGCTGGGTCAGCTCGCGCAGATCAACGAGGCGGATTACACGACCGTTTCCTTCTCGGACGTAACGCCCGGGAGCTGGTATGCACCGTTTGTAGCATGGGCCGCGCAGCAGGACATCGTCAGCGGCACCGGCAACGGGCGCTTTGAGCCGAGCGCGCCGATCACGCGTGAACAGATGGCGGCCATCATCGCCCGCTATGTGCAGAGCACCGGAAAAGCGCTTCCCACGATCGCCGACCCCGTCGTGTTCAAGGACAAGGACGCAGTCTCCGCCTGGGCGCGCGACGGTGTGGAGCTCATGCGCACGACCGGGATCATCTCCGGCGACGACCGGGGCTACTTCAACCCGCTCGGTCTTGCCACGCGCGCGCAGGCCGCCACCGTTTTCATGGAGCTGCGGGAAGCGATCCTGCGCTCGGAGCAATCATCTTAACAGGATACGATCGGCGGAGCCAGCGGCTCCGCCGATCTGCACAAAGGAGTTATCTCATGTCTGATACGATCGCCGCCGTCGCGACCGGCAATGTCCTGTCCGCGATTGGCATCCTGCGCCTGTCCGGCGACGGGACGCTCGCCGTCATCGACCGCGTGTTTCGCCCGGCCAACGGCCGCCCCATGTCCGAAGCGCCGGACCGCAAGCTCGTCTACGGCGCTTTTTGCGACACCGACGGCCAGACGCTCGACCTCTGCCTGTGCACCGTCAGCCGCGCTCCGCACAGCTACACCGGCGAGGACACGGCCGAGCTGCAGTGCCACGGCTCCCCGACCGTGCTGCGCGCAGGGCTGCAGGCGCTGTTCGCTGCCGGGGCACGGCAGGCGCTGGCGGGCGAATTCACGAAGCGCGCCTTTCTCAACGGCCGCATGGATCTCACGCAGGCAGAGGCCGTTATCGACCTCATCCACGCCGAGACCGCGCTGGACGCAAAAAACGCCGCCGGGCAGCTCGGCGGCGCGGTGCTGCGGCACGCGCAGGGTGTATACAACACGCTGCAGGACATCGCCAGCCACTATCACGCCGTGATCGACTACCCGGACGAGGACATTCCGGACTTTCAGCTCAGCGCCTACGAGCGTGCGCTGACCGGCTGCATCGACCGGCTCCAGCGGCTGCTGGACACGTTTTCCCGGGCAAATGTGCTCCACGGCGGTGTTCCGGCCGTGATCCTCGGCCGCCCAAACGCAGGCAAGTCCTCCCTGCTCAACGCCCTGCTCGGCTATGAGCGCGCGATCGTGACGGACGTGCCCGGCACGACCCGCGACACGATCGACGCGCGCGTCACGCTCGGTGGCGTGCTCCTGCGCCTGACCGACACCGCCGGACTGCGCGACACATCCGACCCCGTAGAGGCCATCGGCGTGCACCGGGCGCTGGACGCGGCGTCGGACGCCGCGCTCGCCATCTCGGTGTTCGACGCGGCGCGCCCGCTCGACGACGATGACCGTCAGGTCATCGCCGCCGCACAGAAAGCCTCCGTGCGCATTGCGGTGCTCAACAAAGCCGACCTGCCCGCCGCCGTGCAGCCGGACGCGCTGGCGGCGTCGTTCGACGCCGTGTGCGTGCTCTCGGCAAAAGAGCGCACGGGGCTGGAAGCACTCGAGCAGGCGGTGGCGGAGCACTTCCCCGCCCCGGACGCACCGGCCGGCGAGATCCTCACAAACGCCCGCCACGCCGAAGCCATCGGCCGCGCGCTCGAGTCGCTGCGCGCCGCGCGTGAGGCGATGCTGCTGGGCGTGACGCCCGACGCCGTGCTCACGGAGGCCGAGGAGGCCATGGCCGCCATCGGCGAGCTGACGGGTGCCTCCATCCGCGAGGACATCACCAACCGCATCTTTGCGCGCTTTTGCGTGGGCAAATAAATCTGGACAGCAAAAGGCCGCCGGTTTTTCTGACCGGCGGCCTTTTGCTATGCAATTTCAGCGGAACACGATGCCGTTGCGCTCCGACGCGCGCAGGAGCACAACGCCGAGCAGCAGCGCAAGCCCCTCATAGATGCCCATCGTCAGCCAGACGGCGCTGCCGCCGAAGATGGCCGGCACGGCGAAAATGACCGCGCTGTCGAGCAGGAAACTGCGGCACAGGTTCAAAATGACCGCCTGCTTCGTGCGCTTGGTCGAATACAGGTAGGCCGATATGAGCGTATTCACGCTCATGATGATAAAGCCCCAGGCGTAGCGCGGCATGTACTGCACCGTACAGGCAAGCGTCAGCGCATCGGCGCCGAACATTTTGCAGATCGGTCCGCCAACGAACAGCAGCACCACATTGATGAGCGCGCTGCCGATCAGGTCAATGAGCACGCCCGCGCGAAAAAACCACCGGAGCTCCTGCGCATCCTTTGCGCCGTAGCTCTGGCCGAACAGCGGCTGCAGGCCGCTCGAGACGCCGATGAAGATGGCCGCGGAAAACGACGCCACATAGCAGATGATCGAGTAGGCGTTCACGGCCATGTCGCCGAGGCGGGCAAGCAAAACATAGTTCGTGCACAGCGTCGCCACCGGGACGGCAAACTGTGCAATGGCCTCCGGCGTGCCGCGCAGGAGCAGCTTGCGCGCGAGCTTGCCTGAGAAATGAAACCGGCTCACCCGCAGCTGGCCGCGCCGCAGAACGAAGTGCGACGACACGATCAGCATGCCGCACGTCTGCGAGATGCCGGTCGCGATGGCAGCGCCCATAAGGCCCTTGTGCAGTGGGAACACAAACAGCCAGTCAAGGAAGATATTGATGACCGTCGCGATCGTGGAGCCCACGCTCACGAGCACGGGCGAACCGTCGTTGCGGCAGTAGTTGTTCAGGAACGTCATCAGCCCCGACGGCACCGCGAAAAGCGAATACCAGAACAGATAGTCACACACGAGCTGATGATACGTCTCGTTTGCGCCGAGCAGCGTCGCGATCTGGGACGTCAGGCACGTACCGATAAGCATCATGACGAGCGCGGCCGTCAGCGTACCGGCAAGCGAGTGCATGAATGCCTGATTGGCACCGGCAATGTCCCCGCGGCCGATGCGCACGGCCGAGACCGTCACACCGCCGACGACCGTGAGCATGATGATGGCGTTGAGCACCATCACGAACGGCCAGACCAGATTGACCGCGCCGAGCGCGTCCGTGCCAACGCCCTGGCCGACAAAAATGCCGTCAATGATCGTAAAGAGAAAATAAGCGCAGTTGCCGAGGATCGTCGGCACGACGTACTGCGTGAGCTTTTTCATTCTGCTGTCCATGGGTCCCTCCGAGCGCAATTTGCCGCCAAACGCACAGACTTCCGGCCGTACGGCACACGCACGGTGCGTCCCGGTCGGAAATACATCCTTATTATAGTGGCTTGTCAAGCATCTGTCAAGCGAACCGCTGTCTTCCGCAGGATCGTCAGAAACCGCTTGAAAGCCTAGTAATCATATGTTATTATTGTAGTATGTTGAAAAAGGGGGACTACCCATGAAAATATCCACAAAGGGGCGGTACGCCCTGCGCATGATGCTCGATCTGGCAGCGCATCAGGGCGACGGCTATGTCGCGCTCAAGGACATCGCGCAGCGGCAGGAGATCTCGAAAAAATATCTGGAGCAGATCGTGCCCATGCTTGGCAAATCCGACATTCTGCGCACCACGCGCGGCTATCAGGGCGGCTACCGGCTGGCCCGCGCGCCAAAGGACTATACCGTCGGCGAGATCCTGCGCCTGACCGAGGGCGGGCTCGCGCCCGTCGCCTGTCTCGAACAACATCCGAACACTTGCCCGCGCTGCGGAGAGTGCGCCACCCTGCCCATGTGGGAGGGCCTGGAGCGCGTCATCCGCAGCTATCTCGACGGCATCACGCTTCAGGACCTGCTCGAACAGCAGACGGCGCGCGCCGCGAACGACTACGTCATCTGAAGTCATCTGGATATTTGGTATTACCAGAAAAGCACGCGTGCGAATTCTGCGTTTTCCATAGTTTCCGACCATCGCGCGGAGACACTTTGCTGATAATTTATCAATTTTGCATTTTCCGCTTGCCATCTGCGGAGATCCGGGGTACGATGATGCCGCGTCATGTGGTATTACCACGGTGGGATAGTCACTGCTGTGTACGATCCCCGGCGCCCGGTGCGTGGCCACCCTTACACGCCCGTGAACGGCTCGCCGGTGCTCACAAGGTTTTCACCTCTTCTTCCCAACCGGCAGTCAAAAACCGCAGGGCCCGACCGGGCCCTGCGGTTTTTCTATGCTGCGTCACGCCTGATCGGGATGACTATAGAGCGAGAACGTGCCGTTGACAACGCCGTCGAGCATATCGGAGGTGAATGCCTGCGCCCGCTCGGCATCGCGGTCGAGCAGCGCGCGGTAGAGCTCGAGCTTGTTCTGATACAGCCGGTTGGCGCCGTAGCGCTTACGATACAGGCTCCAGAAATGCAGGCCGTAGCCGTGGATGGAGTTATACAGCAGCGGCAGAAACGCATTGCGCGACAAAACGCTCAGCGCATGGTGGAACTGAAACGCTGCCTCGGCGCCCTCCTGGTCGGTTTTGGCGTCCTTGATCGCGTCCAGCATGGGTGCAAGCTCATCCAGCTCTTCCTGCGTGGCGCGCTCGACCACCAGCTTCATGCACAGGCACTCGTTCGCGCTGCGCACTTCCATAAGCGAGCGCACCTCATCGTCGCGCATGATGCCGCCGTTATAATTCAGCAGCGCCATGAGTGTGTCGAGCGAGCCGGTCTTGCGGTAATCGCTGACGTACACGCCCTGACGCGCCACGATCTCCACAAAGCCCATCTTCTCCAGCTCGATCAGGCCGGCCGAGATCACCGGCCGGCTCACGCCCATGCGCGCGCTCAGCTCCCGCGCCGGCGGCAGCTGGTCGCCGGGCATCAATTCCCCGGAAATAATCATGCTCTCGATCTTCTGCACGAACTGATCCGTGAGCGAGACCGCCTCGATCTTGTCGAATCCCATCGTATCCACTCCCGAAATGTATTTGGTATTACCAAGTTCTTTTCGTTTTGAATTTATCATCATATTGACGGACTGTCAAGCGAAAATGTCGGCATAGTTCCGAAAATGTTAAAATCGAGACACATAGCATTGCTTTTTCAGGAATACTGCTATATGATAATGCTGATTTCTGGTAATACCAGAGCAAGAAACAACAACCATCAGGAAGGAAGGGGAAACATTTGAAAGATCTGAAGCATCTGAT
>CAKTNQ010000016.1:0-33260 GCA_934589185.1 uncultured Oscillospiraceae bacterium
ACGCGGTACTGCAGCTCGTAGAGCGTGCCCATGTTGGCGGTCTTGACGCGCTCGAGCGTGTGCGCGGTGGTGTAGGTGTCAAGCAGATCGTCGAACAGGCCGTCGTAGTCGAGGTTTTCCGGGATGGTGATCCTCAGCAGACGCTCATCGGTGCGCCGCGTGCCGAAGTCCAGCCGCGTCAGCAGAAAGAGCACCGCCGCAATGATGACGAAAAATACCGCCGCGAGCACGACATAGCCCATGCCGGTGGCAAGGCCGAGCGCCATGGCGAGAAAGATCACGCCGATCTCCCGCGCCGTGCCGGGCACGGAGCGAAAGCGCACGAGGCTGAACGCTCCGGCGACGGCCACGCCCGCGCCGACGTTGCCGTTGACGAGCATGATGACGATCTGCACGATCGCGGGCAGAACCGCGAGCGTGACAGCAAAGCTCTGGCTGCATTTTGTGCGGTACATGCTGATGAAGGCCGTGGCGATGCCCAGCACGAGCGACACCGCCGTACAGATGAGGAAGGCCGGGAGCGTGATCCCGGACGCGAGGATGGATTCAAGCACTGCAGAGCGCCTCCTTTGAAAAGGTTTCGGTGGGAAGAATGCACGTTTTGTAGCACGCGCCGTACTTGGAAAACGACGTCTGGCGCGCACCGATGTCCGTCAGCGCGCGGCTGAGCCACAGTGGACAGGCGCCGGGGAGCTTGAGCTCCATGAGGATCTGCCCCGGTGGCAGCAGCGGCGTGCCGTAGTCGCCGCGGCGCAGGTCAAGCGCCGTGGTGCGCCAGCGGATGTCCATATCGAACGTGATGCGCACGGCCGGGTCGTCAATGCCTGCGAACGCCGCGCGGTCATAGGCGAGAAACACCTTCGGTTCGGCGCGGTACGTGCGCTGGAACCACGCGATCTCGCGGCCGATCTGGCCGAGCGGCGCGGCGCTTTTTCCGGTGCGCAGGAACGCCGCCGCGTCCGTGGGCGGGAGCGTGATGCGGCGCTTATAGACCACGCCGGCATACTTTTTCTTGATCTCGGCAAAGACCCCATCGCCGTCCGCCGGTACGCCGTAGCTGCGCACGCGCAGCTTTTCTTTATAGATCGGCTTTTCGAGCGACGCGCGGATGAGCCGCCAGTCGTCCGTGTCATAATAGAGGTTGCAGATCGTGTAGCGCTCGTGCACATCACGCTGGATATGGGGCGCGATGCGTGCGAGCAGCGCCGCCTGCTGCGCCGGCGTGAGAAAGTACTTCTGCTCGTAGCGCGCGAAGCTGTACTGCATGGTATTGGCCATGTCGGTGGCCCCCTTTCTGCGCTCAGCGTACCCCCGCCGCCTAAAGAGAACCTAAAGAAAATTCCCGTTTTTCCTTTAGGCTGCCTTTAGCTTGCCGGGGTATGCTGAGCGCAGAAACGAACAAGGAGGCAAACGGCATGAACCCAGCCAAGCGCATCCTGGCCGTGCTGCTGTGTGCGGCTCTGCTGATAAGCGTGCTGTGCGCGTGCGGGAAAACCGCCGGCACCGGCGCCGATACCAATACAAATGACGATTCCATCGCGCAGCAGCTCTATGATACGGACGTGGCCGCGCCGGATCTGACCAACGCGACCGAGATCACCCTCTCCGGGGCCGACGACGTGACCATCACGGACGGCGGCGTGTACGTGCTCACCGGTACGCTCACGGACGGACGCGTGCTCGTCAACGCGCCGGGCGCGGACGTGACGCTCGTGCTGCGCGACGCCGACATCACGTGCACGGACAGCAGCGCGCTCTATATCTATAAAGCGGCGAATGTGCTCGTCTATCTCCCGGACGGCACGGCCAGCACCCTTACCGACGGCAGCAGCTATGACGACAGCGACAGCTTCTCCTCTGCCGACGATGAGGAGCCGAACGCCTGCCTGTACTCGAAGAGCGACCTCATCATCGCGGGCGGCGGCACACTCACCGTGACGGGCAATGCCAACAACGGCATCACGGGCAAGGACACCCTGAAGATCGAGGGCACGGCCGTGAACGTCACGACAGCAAACCACGGCGTCAACGGCAAGGACTGCCTCGTGCTCAAGCAGGCGAACGTGACCGTGACGAGCGGCGGCGACGCGCTGCGCGCGACCAACGACAGTGACAGTGCGCTCGGCTGCATCCTCATCGGTGCGTCCGTGCTCACGCTCACGGCGGGCGAGGACGGCATTCAGGCCGAGACGACGCTCACACTCTTTGACACCACCGGCACCATCACCTCCGGCGGCGGCAGCAGCGCCGCCCTCGCCGGCGACACGAGCGCCAAGGGCATCAAGTCCGGCACGGACATCACCGTCCGCAGCGGCAGCTACACGCTCGACTGCGCGGACGACGGCGTGCATGCAAACGGCAATGTGACCATCTCCGGCGGCACCTTCGCCATCACGACCGGTGACGACGGCGTGCACGCGGACGAGACCGTCACGATCACGGACGGCACGCTCAACATCCCGAAATGCTACGAGGGCATCGAGGGCCAGACCATTGACATTTCCGGCGGCACGATCGACATCGTCTCCAGTGACGACGGACTCAACGCCGCGGGCGGCGCCGACCAGAGCGGCTTCGGCGGCAGAGGGCCGGACAGCTTCGGCGGCAGCTCCGACTGCTGCATTACAATCTCCGGCGGCACCATCCGCATCGACGCGAGCGGCGACGGCATCGACTCCAACGGCAACCTGAACGTCTCCGGCGGCGAGATCTACGTCTCCGGTCCGACGAGCGACAGCGACAGCGCCCTCGACTATGACGGCGCGGCCACCATCACGGGCGGCACCGTTGTCGCGGCCGGGTACAGCGGCATGGCGCAAAACTTCGGCGCCAACTCCACACAGGGCAGCATCCTGCTCACGTGCCAGAGCGCCTCGGCCGAGACCATCCGCGTCACGGACGCGAGCGGCAACGTACTCGCGGAGTTCACGCCCGCGAAGGCCTATACCTGCGTCGTCGTGAGCACCCCGGCGCTCACACAGGGCAGCACCTGCACCGTCACCATGGGCGGCCAGAGCACTAACGTCACGCTCGAGAGCCTCATCTACGGCAGCGGCGGTATGGGCGGCGGCATGGGCGGTCAGCCCGGCGGGGGCATGGGCATCCCGCCGGACGGCACCGGCGGCGGCATGGGCACGCCGCCCGACGGCACCGGCGGCAGCAGTATGGGCACGCCCCCGGACGGCGGCAAAGGCGGCCGCCCCGGACAATAAATCAGCTTTCTTTCTCCCTCCAAAATAGACAAAGGCACGCCCCTGCACGAAATGCGCAGGGGCGTGCTGACAACTGCCCTGTTTATGGGACAGTCCATCTGCTATCCTACAGATAATGAAACAAATTTGGGAGGGATCGCAGATGAAGCATCCGATTGGTTTTTGTGTGCAAGGATCCGCGCCGGAGGCGGTGCCCGCTCCGGCAGCACCGGCGGAAACGGCGGCCGTTCCGTCCGTCGTGCGCGTGTTTTTCCCCGAGCGCGGCCAAGCTTACAGCTATTATAACGACCGCTTTGACCTGCACGACGGCGATCTGGTCTACGTCAGCGGCAAGCTTGCCCGCCAACGCGGACAGGTGGTCGCAGTGGACTACAATTTCCGCATTCGGCTCGCGGACTACGAGCGCGTGATCGGTGCGGCAGACAGGAACGTGCACGGCACGTTTTACGCGCTGGGCGCGCACCTCGTCACGCTGGAGCCGAACGTGCTGCCGTATGCGCAGGTGCGCAGCTGGTTTTTCCCGCCGGAAGCGGACGGGGAATATGCCATCGGGCACGGCCCCGGGCCGGTGTATGCGCTCGAGCAGCTGTCCATCCCGGCCGGCGTCGCCGAAAAAGGCCACGCATACTACATGGAAAACCGGGTGATCTACCTGTCTGTGGACGGCACGGCCGGCCACGCCATCGTGAGCGGCACCGTGCCGTATGAGATCACATTCACCTATGCCGACGGCTCCGTCAGCGCGCTCACCTGCGGCTGCTACGAAACGGGCCTGTGCAAGCACGGCGCCGCCGTGCTGCTGCAGCTGCGTGAAACGCTGGAGAAGATCCACGAGCTCTGGCCGGATGCCCTTGCCGAGGACGGATATTTCGCCGCTGTGAGTAAGAGCGCGTTCTCTTTCTTCACGACAAGCAGCAGCAAACCCGCGAGCATCACGCTCACATAACGCAGGCCCGGGGCCGCACAATGTGCAGCCCCGGGTGCGTTGTTTGTTATTTGCCTGCAGCGGCGGACGTTTGGCCGTACACGCGCGTGTGCACGAGCGTCTCCATCGCGCGCAGCTCGGAGGGCGTGCGCGCGCCGCCGGTCGTGAGCAGGTACAGCGGGATCGGGCTGCCGCCTGGCGCGAGTGCCGGCTGAAAGTAGGAATAATCCGCGTTGACCGTGAAGCCGTGCCGCTCGTAAAATCCGATGCGCCGCGCGGCCAGCTCCGTCTCCGGCAGCTCCGCCTCCAGGCAGGCGGGCTTATCATAGCGTGCGAGCAGTGCGTCGAGCATCTGCCCGCCGATGCCGCCATTGCGGCAGGCGGGGTCCACGGCAAAGTGCTCGAAAAAGACAAAATCATCAAAGTCCCACAACGCCATCAGCGCCTGCACGCCGCCGGACGGCGCGCGCAGAATGTCGATCCGATAGGCGCTGTCCGAAAGCAGCGCGCGCTGCCCCGCCGTGTCCCGCCGCTCCCCGGCCGGGAAGCTCTGGGAAAGCAAACGGAAAACCGCGTCAAAATCCTCCGGGCGCATGCGCTCGATGGGCATCATTCCGTTTCCTCCTTTTCCATCTCACCGCGCTCGCGGTAGCAGTCGGCGAACGTGTGCTCCACGCCGCCGGACTTGTAGCCGACCATCGTGTCCAGACAGACGGAGTGAATGCTGTGAAAAATACTCTTTTCAATGTCGGGATTCTTGCGCCGCAGCTCACGCAGCAGCAGCTTGACCTCCTGCCGCTTGGAGCTGCTGCCGTCGCTGCCGTGCGCGGCCGCGCGCTCGGTAAAGCGGCAGGCGCACTGGATGAACTCCAGCCCATTATAGCGCTGCCAGGCGATGATGTCGTCCTCGTGGATGCAGTACATGGGGCGGATGAGCTCCATGCCCGGGAAATTGCGGCTGCGCAGCTTCGGCGGCATGGCCTGCAGCTGCGAGCCGTAGAACATGCCCATGACGGTCGTTTCAACCACATCGCTGAAGTGGTGGCCGAGGGCGATCTTGTTGCAGCCGAGCTCGCGTGCTTTGCTGTAGAGATAGCCGCGGCGCATGCGCGCGCAGAGGTAGCACGGCGACTGCTCGATGCCGCTCGTGACATCGAAAATGTTCGTCTCAAAGATCGTGACCGGGATGTGCAGCAGCGCTGCGTTGCTCTCGATCTTCTGCCGGTTGACGGCGTTGTAGCCCGGGTCCATGACGAGGTTGACGACCTCGAACGGCACGTCGCTGTGCCGCTGCAGCAGCTGCAGGAGCTTGGCCATGAGCATGGAGTCCTTGCCGCCGGAGATGCACACCGCGATCCGGTCGCCGGGGGCGATGAGTTCGTACTGCTTGATGGCGGTGATGAACGGCGTCCAGAGCCGCTTGTGATAGGTCTTCTGGATGCTGCGCTCGATCTGCTGATAGGGTTCGAGTTGTCTGCTCATGTTGATCGCTCCCGCTTGTAAAGAGTGCCCCTCCCTTTTGGGGCTACCCGGTAGGATACCACGTCGGGGCGCGGATGGCAAGCCGCGCTTGCCAAATCCGGCACGCGGCGCTATCATAGAGGCATCTACTTTGTCAGGAGGCAGCACCATGCCCAAACAGGCACTGATCATGATCGACATGCAGCGGGGCTTTCTCGACAGCGCGTCCCCGCTGTGCATCCCGGCGGCGGAGGGGACCGTGCCCGCGTGCGCGGCGCTCATTGACCGCTGCCACGAAGCGGGCGTTCCCGTCATCTACGCCGTGCGGCACTACCGGGCCGACGGCACGGACGTGGAAAAGCCGCGCGCGGCCGCGTGGGCAGCCGGCGGCAAGCCGCTCTCGGAGGACTGCGCCGCGCACCTGTCGGACGCGTTTCCGGCCGCATTCACCGTCCTGCCGCAGGACTATGTGCTCGTAAAGCCCCGGTTCTCGGCGTTTTTCCACACAAGTCTGGACCTCATTTTGCGCCGCCTCGGCGTGCAGACCGTCCTGCTCGCGGGCACGACCACGCCCAACTGCATCCGCACGACGTGCTATGACGCCATCTCGCTCGACTATGACGCCGTTGTGCTCTCAGACTGCACGTCCTCCGTCACGGATGCCGTGCAGGCGGCGAACCTCGCCGACATGCAGCGCGTGGGCGCGATCGTATGCGCAAGCACGGAGCTGACGCTCGCATAACCTTAGATAAAGCAGTGACCCCGGGTGCAGATCGCACCCGGGGTCGCTTTCTCAATTGGTCAAGGCGCAGTCGAGATGCGCGTGATGTTCAGGCCGCGCTCGCCGACCTCCACGCTGCCGTCCTTGAGCGAGATAAACGGCGAAAAGTCCACTGTCTCACCGCCCGACGTGATCTCGACCGTCACGTCCGGGAAAATGTCGCTGACGTTGCAGCCGATCACGAAGGCATCGCCGTTCGTCTGCTCATAAAAGAGCGTTTTGGAGTCGGTGACCATATCGTTTTTGTACAGGCGCACAGTCGCGTTCGGGTCGCGCGGGATGATGAGGTAAAAGTCTCCGTCCGAGATGTGGTGCACCGGCAGCTCCCGGCCGCCGAAATACGTCTGCTGGAAGAAGTCCAGATCCGTCGGAGCCTGATAGCCGAGGTAGGCCGCGGCATAGAGCTGGCCGCCCGTATACGGCAGGGTGCTCAGCGGGTCTGGCGTCGGCGTCGGCGTGGCCGCCGCCTCAGGTGCGGGGGTGGGCGTTGCGTCGGGTGTCTGCGCCGCGGTTCCACAGCCGGTCAGCAGCAGCGCGCAGAGCAGAAGGGTCGAGAGGATCGTTCGCTGTTTCATGGGTCGCCATCCTTTCTGAATCGTATTGTATGGTTACGTTTCGTGCGCGTGGTCGTAGATCGGCTGGATGTCCGGCGGCAGATGGTCCGGCAGCATGGCGTGCACGCGGTCCTCGTTGCCGTCGCGCATGGCCTGCTCGTAGTACCAGCAATGGTATCAGATCACAGCGGCGGCGTCAAGCCGCTCAGAAGGAGAAGACCGATATGGCCAAAAACATTCTCATTCTCAGCGCGAGCCTGCGCGCGGGCAGCAACTCCGAGGCGCTGGCAAACGCCTTCGCCGACGGGGCGCGCGCCGCCGGGCACACGGTGGAGGTCATCTCGCTGCGCGGCAAGAACATCGCGTTCTGCCGCGGTGCCTTGCCTGCCAGACGCTGGGCAGGTGCGTGATCGACGACGACGCCGTCGCCATCACGGAAAAAATGCAGCACGCGGACGTGATCGCCTTCGCCCGGCTCCAGGGCGACAACAAGGAGCTGCTGCTCATCCCCGGCGCCGTACACACTGATCTCTACGACCGAATGGACATCATCCCGTTCGACCGCATCGAAGCATTCTATCATCAGCATCTGAAATAAATCTGAAATAAGGAGGTATCATCATGGTCAAACAGACTGCGGGCAGAGACGCCCTGAATGATTTTGCACCCAAATTTGCCGCGCTCAACGACGACGTGCTCTTTGGCGAGGTCTGGTCGCGTGAGGGGCAGCTGCCGCTCAAGCTGCGCTCGATCGTCACGATCACGGCGCTCATCAGCAAGGGCGTCACGGACAGTTCTCTCACCTACCACCTCACGACCGCGAAGCAAAACGGCGTGACGAAAACCGAAATGGCCGAGCTCCTCACGCACCTCGCCTTTTACGCCGGCTGGCCGAACGCCTGGGCCGCCTTCCGGCAGGCGAAGGAGGTCTACGCCGACGACAGTGCGGACGCCAATGGCGGCCTCTTCGGCCTCGGTAAGCCGAACACGGCCTATGCGCAGTATTTCACCGGCGAGAGCTTCCTCAATCCGCTGACCGACCCGACCAAAACCGTTTTTCTCGCAAACGTCACCTTCTCACCCGCCTGCCGCAACAACTGGCACATCCACCACGCGAAGTCCGGCGGCGGCCAGCTGCTGCTGTGCACGGACGGTCTGGGCTGGTATCAGGAGGCGGGAAAGCCCGCACAGGCCCTGCACCCCGGCGATGTTGTGACCATCCCGGCTGGGGTCAAGCACTGGCACGGCGCGCAGAAGGACTGCTGGTTCAGCCACATCGCCATCGAGTGCCCCGGCGAGGAGACGAGCAACGAGTGGCTGGAGCCCATCACGGACGCGGAATACGCAGCGCTCGACGCCGACTGTGCACAAAACCCGTGAATTTGGGCTTCCCGGCACATATTTTCTGCATACCGCCACTTGTTCTTCCCCCTACAACCGTGGTATGATATAGCATCCGCAAAACCCGGAGCGCTTTGCGCTCCGGGTTTTGCCGATTACGATTGCAGAAAAGGCGTTTTTCCGCTGTGCAGATTCCTGAGCAGCGGGGGAGCTCGAGGGGGCAAGGCCCGCCTCGATTCCGATCTGCGGCGCAGGCAAGGATTGCTGCGCCGGGCGATCGCTTTTTGAAAGGACTGACGCATCATGATTCACGGTTTTCTCAAAGCCTGCACGGTCTCGCCCGCGCTGCGCGTGGCCGACTGTGCGTTCAACACGCAGCAGACCATCGCCGCCATGCAGCGCGCAGCGGCGGACGGCGTGCAGCTGGCAGTGTTCCCCGAGCTGGGGCTGACCGGCTACACATGCGGCGACCTGTTTTTCCAGCAGTCGCTCCAGCGCGCCGCGGCCAAAGGACTCACCGCCGTTCTGGAGGCGAGCGCAGCGCTCGACCTCATGGCGCTCGTGGGCCTGCCCATCGCGGTGGACGGCAAGCTCTACAACTGTGCCGCCGTTGTCTGCCACGGGAAGCTGCTGGGTCTGGTGCCGAAAACATATCTGCCGAACTACGGCGAGTTTTACGAAAAGCGGCAGTTCAACCCCGCGCCCGCCGGCGTGCGCACGCTGCACTTTGCCGGGCAGGATGTGCCGTTCGGCACGCAGCTGCTGTTTCGCTGCGCGGAGATGCCGGAGTTTTGTCTCGCGGCCGAGGTGTGCGAGGACCTGTGGGCCCCGCTGCCGCCGAGCACGCACCACGCGCTCGCGGGCGCAACCGTGATCGCGAACCTCTCGGCCAGCGACGAGACCATCGGCAAGGCCGACTACCGCCGCGCGCTCGTGGGGCAGCAGTCGGCGCGGCTGCTGTGCACGTATCTCTACGCCGACGCCGGACACGGCGAATCCACGACCGACATGGTCTTTGCCGCGCACGACCTCATCTGTGAAAACGGCTCTCTGCTGGCGGAGTCCAGGCCCTTCGGCCCCGGCTACGCCTGCACGGAGCTCGACCTCGGCCGCATGGTCAGCGAGCGCTGCCGCAGCACGACGTTCCAGCCAGAGAGCGAAGGCTACCAGACGGTCATGTTCCACCTGCCGCTGCGGGAGGTGGAGCTGACGCGGTACGTCTCGCCGGCGCCGTTCGTCCCGGCCGACGATAACGCCCGCGCCGAGCGCTGCGAGCTCATCCTCGCCATGCAGGCCGATGGGCTGGCCAAGCGCATCGCCCACGCGCACGCAAAGACCGCCGTCATCGGCATCTCCGGCGGCCTGGACAGCACACTCGCCCTGCTCGTGGCCGTGCGTGCGATGCGGCAGCTCGGCCGCCCGGCGCAGGACGTGCTGGCCGTGACGATGCCGTGCTTCGGCACGACGCACCGCACCCGCTCGAACGCCGAGATCCTCTGCGAGGAGCTGGGCGTGACGTTTCAGGAGATCCCGATCGCGCGCACCGTCCACAGCCACTTTTCCGACATCGGGCAGGACGAAGCCGTGCTCGACGTGACGTATGAAAACTGCCAGGCGCGCGTGCGCACGCTCGAGCTCATGGACCTCGCCAACCGCACGGGCGGCCTCGTCGTCGGCACCGGCGACCTGAGCGAACTGGCCCTCGGCTGGGCCACTTACAACGGCGACCACATGAGCATGTACGGCGTGAACGCCGACGTGCCGAAAACGCTCGTGCGCCACATTGTGCGCTACGAGGCCGACGCGACGGAAAACGAATCTCTCCGCGCCGTGCTGCTCGACATTCTCGACACCCCGGTCAGCCCCGAGCTGCTGCCGGCGAAGGAAAACGGCGAGATCGCCCAGCAGACGGAGTCGCTCGTCGGGCCGTACGAGCTGCACGATTTTTACCTCTACTACGTGCTGCGCTTCGGCTTCGGCCCGGCGAAAATTTACCGGCTCGCGCGCCGCGCGCTCGGCGACCGGTACCCGGACGACGTGCTGCTGCACTGGCTGAAGAATTTCTACCGCCGCTTCTTCGCGCAGCAGTTCAAGCGCAGCTGCCTGCCCGACGGGCCGAAGATCGGCTCGGTCACGCTCAGCCCCCGCGGCGACTGGCGCATGCCAAGCGACGCCTGCGCTGCCGTGTGGCAGGCAGAGCTTGACCAGCTGGGATAAAAATCACACAGCCCTGCACCATACCGGTGCGGGGCTTTTTACGCTCTTTCGCCTTATTCAAGAAAAATTTACATTTCACCATCTTGACCGAAAGTCAGCTTCATGCTGTATGATGACAGTAAGCTGAAAACAATATGCAATACGGAGGTAAGCCATATGAAATCTCTGATCCTTTACTATTCTTACCGCGGCAACACGCAGCGCATCGCCGAGCGCATCCACGCCGCCATCGGCGGCGACATTGCCCGCATCGACACCGTCGTGCCCTATACCGGCTCGTATGACGACGTGGTCGCACAGGGTGAGCGGGAGGTCAAGCAGGGCTTTCTGCCGAAGCTCAAGGCGATGGACATCGACCTGAGCCGCTACGACACGATCGTGCTCGGCACGCCCGTCTGGTGGTGCACCTGCGCCCCGGCCACGCGCGCTTTTCTGACCGCGCACGACCTCGGCGGCAAGACCGTCTATCCCTTCGCCACGAACGGCGGCTGGCTCGGCCGCTCGATTCGGGATATGCGGGCGCTGTGCCCGGGCGCGGACGTGAAGCCCGGCCTCGACGTGCACTTCGACGACACAACGCTGCGCACACCAGACAAGACCATTGACCGCTGGATCGCGGCCATTCATGACTGAGTAGGTACCGCCATGAAAAAGATCATCCCCTGCTGACCGGCGCGATCATGCTGCTGAGCCTCGCCGCCTGCGGCAGCAAGACCACCGCGCCCGAGACCACCACGGCCCCCGCCGCCAGCGGCGGCAAGACGCTCGTCGTCTATTTCTCCGCGACCGGCAACACGAAAGCCGCGGCCGAGGCCATCGCCACCGCGACGGGCGGCGACCTGCTGGAACTGGAGCCAGCCGAGCCGTACACGAGCGCCGACCTGGACTACAACAACGCCGACAGCCGCGTCTCGCGCGAGCACGACGATGCGTCTCTGCGCGACGCGGCACTCAAGACCACGACCGTGGCGAACTGGGCCGACTATGACACCGTCTATATCGGCTACCCGATCTGGTGGGGCATCGCCGCGTGGCCGGTGGACACGTTCGTCAAGGCCAATGACTTCACCGGCAAGACGGTCATCCCCTTCTGCACCTCCGGCAGCAGCGACATCGGCGAGAGCGGCACGCAGCTTGCGGCGCTCGCCGGCACCGGCGACTGGCAGACGGGCAAGCGCTTTGCCTCCACCGTCACGCAGCAGGAAGTTGCCGACTGGGTCAAGTCCCTCGGCAATTAACCGCAAAAACCGCATCCCCGGCCGACGCTTCTCGCCGTCGGCCGGGGATTTTTTGCAAATCTTTATCTCAGCTATACAAGATTTTTTGTTATTTCCTTGAATTTTTGCCTGAAATATGCTATCTTGTCTCTTAGCGGCAACGCCGGATTTCGGGACATTTCCTGTCGGCGCTGTACCGCCGCGGATCACGCGGCCGGGAAACTTGCAGAATCAGAAAGGATGACCCGATATGCAGCCCGAAATACTCGACGTCCTGTACCGGCTCGTTGGCGAGCACGGCTGGAACTGGGGTATGGCGCGCAATCTCATCAACCGCCAATTCGGCACCAACTACACGATCAAAGAACTGCAGCGATTCTATCTCCGCCGTCCGCGGCCAAAACCAGACTCGGTTTTCAAATAAACGCATCATTCAAAATCCCCGGCGACGGTATTCACCGCACGCCGGGGATTTCTTATTTTATTGTTTCGCCGGGGCGAAGTCTGCCGAGGCGCTCCAAGCGCCGAACGATTGCGCCATTTGTGCGCTGAAACCGCGCCTGCATCTCCTCCATGGAACAGCCCGCGTCAAACATCTGCATCAGGGCGGCTTCATCCGCCTCCGTCCACGGCTTGCCCGCATTGGGCAGTGGTGCAGACCGCTTCGGCCGGTCCCACACATACCGCAGCACGCAATGCAGCGCGCGGATGATCTCCGGCCGGTTGCAGACGCTGTCGGCCAGTAGGCACTCCCCCGTCAGTGGGTCGACTCCATCCGCCAGTTCTGTCAGCAATGCTTTTGCTTGCTTCAGTTCCATCGTCATGTTCCCCCATTCCTCCGCCGTGTGTGCAGCGGCAGTCAAATATCCAGTTGCTCACAAAGTTCGCTGAGCGATCGCCCGCAGATGAACGGTAACGTCATCGCCTCGTCCACGGAGTGTGCATCCACCGCATAGCCGTCATAGCACAGGGCAATATCCTCACGATGAAATGGGCAGATCGACCCGAATTTTCCGCGATAGGCAAAGTCGATGTCTTGCGTCAGGCTGTCGATCCACGCCCGCAGCTCGGGCGCCGTCATGTGCTAGCGCCCCCACCATTCGTAGTCTGCAGGCAGCTGCCCATTGCGCTTACACTCCGCCATCCGTCTGCATTGATCGCAATCGTGCTGCGCAGCAACAAACTCCAGATAGCTCTCACGAACCAGCCCAACAATAATATATATGAGCGATATATGAGCGCAAAAAACCACATATCGTTTCTCCTTTCCCAAAGCCGGTTTTCCTCTGCGCTTTCATACTATCAGAGCGCCAGTCCCATAAACAGGACTGTGCAAAAGAAAAGGAAAAACAAATCGGCTACGCCTTTCCGAAATCCGAAAATTTTTAAAATGAAAAAGAGACACCCAATCGGATGTCTCTTTTCGTGGTGGAGATAAGCGGGATCGAACCGCTGACCTCTTGAATGCCATTCAAGCGCTCTCCCAGCTGAGCTATACCCCCACAGGCAAGGTGTATCTTATCAGAAAACGATACGAATGTCAAGAACGTTTTTGCATTTTGGCGAAAAAATCTGCGCGGCGGCCGGACCGCCGCGCAGAGCTCTTTTTTCCGTTTGTATGTGCGTCCGCGCGCTCACGCCTCGCAGTCCCGGCGGACGATGTCCGCGATGGCGGCGGCCAGCTTCTTATGGCCGTCGGGGTCGAGGTGCTCGCCGTCGAGCGCGCTCATCTGCGCGACCGTGCCGGCGTCCAGAAAGCGCAGGCCATACGCCTCGGCGATCATCTGATACTGCGCCGCCACGCCCTGCGAAACGGCGAGCGACTGCGCGTCATACTCCGGGTCGCGCTGCGGCGCGGACGGGCCGAGCGGCGGCGGGGCCACGAGCAGGATCTTCGTCCACGCGGGCAGCATGCCGATGACGAGCCGCACGAGCTTGTCCATGCCGGCGCCCACGTCCTCGGCGGAACGGGTCTTGTCGATCTTGCAGTCGTTCGTGCCGAGCATGAGGATGATATACTGTACCGGGCCGTGGCTCTCGATGCTCAGCGGCAGCGTCTCGAGCGCGGAGCGGCCCACGCGGTTATCGTCCGGAAACGCCGCCGTGCGGCCGACCAGGCCGTCCTCCGCGACGTAATACCCATCGCCGAGCAGGGACTGCAGCACGCCGGGATAGCGAATGTCGCGCCCGTAGCGGTGCTTCCAATCGGGCGTGAAGCCATAGGTGTTGCTGTCGCCGAAACAGAGGATCTCGATCACGCCGCGCACCTCACTTCAGGAAACCGCTGATGATCTGCTCTTCGGCTTCCTTTTCGGTCAGGCCGAGGGTCATGAGCTTGTTGAGCTGCTCGCCGGCGATCTTGCCGATGGCGGCCTCGTGGATGAGGCTGGCCTCGACGGAGTTTGCCGTGATCTCTGGGCGCGCGCCGACGGTGCCCTCGTCCATGATGATGGCATCGCACTCCGAGTGGCCAGCGCACTTGTTGTTGCCGCGGATGTTGGAGTTGAACATCTGGCTGGAGTGATCCTTGGCGACGGAGCGGGAGATGACGTTCGTGCTGGAGTCATAGCCGTCGAGGTCGACGGAGAAGTTCGTCTCCGCGTGCTGGTGGCCGTGCGTCATGATCTTTTCCTTGATGATGAGCGTGGCGCCGTCCGACAGGTGGGCCTGCGTGTCGCGATAGGTGGAGTCGATGCCCTTGATCTGGGTCGTCTCCATCTCCATGTAGGCGTTCTCGCCGAGGTCGACGATCGTCGTCGGGTTCATAACGTTCTCGCCGTTGCCGTCGCCCTCGCCGTAGTGCTTTTCGATGTAGCGCACCTTGGCGTTTTTGCCGACGAAGAAGCTGTGGATGCCGTCGTGGCGGGACTCCTGCGTGCCGCAGTTGTGGATGCCGCAGCCAGCGACGATGGTCACATCGCAGTCCTCACCGACGTAAAAGTCGTTGTAGACCATATCCTTGAGGCCGGTCTGGGAAATGATGACCGGGATGTGCACGCTCTCGTTTTTCGTGCCGGGGGCAATGTAAATGTCGATGCCGGGCTTGTCTTCCTTCGTGACGATGTTGATGTGCGCGGTCGTGTTGCGGCCGGCGAGCTTGCCGTCGGCGCGGATGTTATAGGCACCCTCGGGGATGCCGTGGAGGTCGGCGACCTCTTCGAGCAGTTTTTTCTCAATTGCATCCATGGTGTTTCCCTCCCTCAGACCTTGTCAGCCAGACGGCTGCACACGCTCGACGCCTGCATGAGCACGGGCATGATCTCGTCCTTGCTGCCGATGGCGCGGATCTCGCCGTCGACGAGCACGACGATCTTGTCGGCCGTCTCGAGGATGCGCTCCTGGTGCGAGATGATGAGGATGCTGCCGTGGATCGTCTCGTGCATCTTCTCGAACACGCTGATGAGGTTCTGGAAGCTCCAGAGGTCGATGCCGGCCTCGGGCTCGTCGAAGATGGACATCTTTGTGCCGCGGGCGAGCATGGTCGCGATCTCGATGCGCTTGAGTTCGCCGCCGGAGAGGCTGGCGTTCACTTCGCGGTTGACATAATCCCGCGCGCACAGGCCGACCTCGGACAGGTAGGTGCAGGCCTCGTTCGTCGAGAGCTTCTTGCCGGAGGCGATGCTGATAAGGTCAAAGACCGTGATGCCCTTGAAGCGCACCGGCTGCTGGAAAGCGAAGCTGATGCCGCGGCGGGCGCGCTCGGTGATGGACATGTGGGTGATGTCCTCGCCGTCGAGCAGGATCTGGCCGGAGGTCGGCTGCTCGATACCGGCGATGAGCTTGGCCATGGTGGACTTGCCGCTGCCGTTCGGGCCGGTGATGACGACCATGCGTTCATCGACCGTGAGGCTCACGTCCTTGAGGATCTGACGGACACCGTCGTCCGTTTCGGCCTCAAAGCAAAGGTGTTTGAGTTCAAGCATTGGTTTCATTCCCTCTTCTCTAGTTTCAAAAATCTTCGTCGTCAAATTTATCGGACAGGTCTTTCTTAAAAGACAGTTTGGACTCTTTGTGCCGGATCAGGCGGCCGATGTTGCTGCGGTGCTTGACCACGAGCAGGATCACGCAAAACAGGCTCAGCAATGCCGGCAGCTTGCCGCAGGCGGCGAGCACGCCGATGGGCGCGATGAGCGCGCCGCAGATGCTGCCGAGCGACACATAGCGCGTGGCCCAGACGATGCCGACAAAAATCAGCAGCGAGACAAGGCCGGTCGGGAAGCTCACGATCAGCAGCATCGTCTCGGCGCAGAGCACGCCCTTGCCGCCGCGAAAGCCGTAAAACACCGGGTAGATGTGGCCGAGCATGACACAAAAGCCCGCAAACACCTGCCCCGTGGACGCCGCGCCCTGCGTGCCCATGATGAGCCCGCCGGCCACGACGGCGATGACGGTTTTGAGCACATCCGTGCCGATGACGATGGCAAGGCCGGGCGCGCCGAACGTGCGGTAGAAATTCGTCAGGCCGGCGTTGCCGCTGCCGTAATCGCGCACGTCGCGGTGAAAGACGTATTTCGATGCGATGATCGCCCCGTTGAGCCCGCCGAGCAGGTAGGAGAAAACGGCGATGGCCGCGAGCAGTCCGGGGATCATTCCTGCTCTCCCTTCTGCCGGATGACCATGCGGATCGGCGTGCCCTCCAGACCGAACACGGCGCGAATCTGGTTTTCCAGATAGCGCTGGTAGGAAAAATGGAACAGCTCCCGACTGTTACAGAACACGACGAAGCACGGCGGCTTGACCCCCGTCTGCGTCATGTAATAGATCTTCAGGCGGCGGCCCTTGTCCGTCGGCGGCTGGACGCGCGCCTGCGCGTCGGCGAGGACGTTGTTGAGCATGCCGGTGGTGATGCGCATGGCGCTCTGGTCGTTGACAAAGTTGATGAGCTCGAACAGCCGCTCGGTGCGCTGGCCGGTCAGGGCCGAGATGAACAGCACCGGTGCGTAGGACATGAAGCTCAGGTCGCGCAGGACGTCCTTGCGCATTTTCTCCATGGTGCCAGTCTCTTTGTCGACCAGATCCCACTTGTTCACGACGATGATGGACGCCTTGCCCGCCTCGTGCGCGAGGCCGGCGATCTTCGTGTCCTGCTCCGTGACGCCGTCGCGCGCGTCGATCATGATCAGGCACACGTCCGCGCGCTCGATGGCGAGCTTGGCGCGCATGACGGAGAATTTTTCAATGCGGTCGTCCACGCGGGACTTGCGCCGGATGCCGGCGGTGTCGACAAAGATATACTTGCCGTATTTGTTCTCAAAGCGGGTATCGACGCTGTCGCGCGTCGTGCCGGCGACGTTGCTGACGATGACGCGCTTTTCGCCGAGGATGAGGTTCACGAGCGAGGACTTGCCGACGTTCGGCTTGCCGATGACGGCGACGCGGGTATAGTCCGCGTCCGCATCGTCCGCGTCCTCGGGCGGGAAATGCTCCAGGCAGGCGTCGAGCAGGTCGCCCGTGCCGTGGCCGTGTACGGCGGACACGGCGATCGGGTCGCCGAGGCCGAGCGAGTAAAACTCATAGATGCCGGGGTCGACCGCGCCGGTGGAATCCATTTTGTTGACGGCCAGCACGACGGGCTTTTTCGAGCGCAGAAGCATATTGGCCACTTCCTGATCGGCGGCGGTGACGCCGGTGCCGATCTCGGTGACGAGCACGACGACGTCGGCCGCGTCAATGGCGAGCTGCGCCTGCTCGCGCATGAAGAGCAGAATTTCATTATCGGTGCTCGGCTCGATGCCGCCGGTATCGACGATGTCGAACGTGCGGCCGCACCACTCGCACTCGGCATAGAGCCGGTCGCGCGTGACGCCGGGCGTGTCCTCCACAATGGACAGGCGGCGGCCGCAGAGCTTATTGAAGAGCATGGACTTGCCGACGTTCGGCCGGCCCACGATCGCAACCAGGGGTCTGGACATGATTATCCCTCCTTATGGGGATTGTATTTGTAGTATTCCGCGCCGTCGGTGCTGCCGCTGCCCCGGTCGGGCAGGTGCACCTCCGGCAAGATACCGAACATGGCGTCGCAGAGGGCGAAGCCGTCGGCGTCCACGGGGTAGATGGGCACGCCGAGCGCGGCGCTGGCCTGCTCGAGCGTAATGTCGTCGAGAAAATCCAGCTCGTCGTGGCGCACCATGTTGTTCGAGATCAGCAGCCGCTCGCCGAGGTCCTTCCCGCGCAGCTGCGCGATGAGGTCCTGCCCGGTGATGAGGCCGGAGACATTGATGCTGCGGCCGAAGAAGTCATTTTCGATCGCGTAGACGTGTCCTTTTATTGTAGCATACTTTTCCTGCGCCGTACACAAAAGTTTTTCCAGAAACGGCGCCGCCGAAACACCCGCCGCCATGGAAAACGGCACGCCGTCCGGCGGGTCGGACAGGCTCAGCGCCGAGCGAAACTCCGTCTGCTGCAGGCGCAGCATGCCGACGCCGTTTTCCAGCTGGGTGAATTCCTCGTAAAACTCCTCCGGCGGCAGCGCGCGCCCCGCTTTGAGATACAGCTCATCGGCGCAGAAGAAGATGCGCGTGCCGAATTTTTCGACACACTCGTCGCCGAAGGCGTTGACGAGGTCGAGCGTCTCGGCCGCGTGCTCGGGTGTGAACGGCGTGAGCGGATAGAGCCCCTCGCGGAACTTCGTCAGCCCGACCGGCACGATCGACACACTGTGCACCTGCGGATAGAGTGCCGCGAGGTCGTGCATCGTGCGCTGCAGCTGCGCGCCGTCGTTCAGGCCGGGACAGCAGACGATCTGGCAGTTCATGGTGATGCCGCCGTCGGCAAAGCGCCGCATGATCTCGAGCGTTTTGCCCGCGCGGGGATTGCCGAGCAGGAACGAACGCAGCTCCGGATCCGTCGCGTGCACGGAGACATTGATGGGGCTGATGTGCAGGTGGATGATGCGCTGCACCTCGCGCTCGGACAGGTTCGTGAGCGTCATATAATTGCCCATGAGGAAGCTCAGGCGCGCGTCGTCGTCCTTGAAATACAGCGTCGGGCGCATGCCCGGCGGCATCTGGTCGATGAAGCAGAACACGCAGTGGTTGGCGCACGAGTGGGCGTTGTCCATGAGGTAGGTCTCAAAGTCCAGCCCCAGCTCGCCGCCGAGGGGCTTCGAGACGTGCACGGTGTGCTCCGTCCCGTCCGGACGGCGCAGGCACACGGCCAGCTCCGGGTCATAGGCGTAGTATTTATAATCCAGCACATCGGTGATCGGGTTGCCGTTGATGGACACCAGCCGGTCGCCGGGATGGGCCGCGTGGCGCAGCGGGCTGTCGGGGTCGATGTGGCTGATCGTGCAGCGATGCATACGCCGCGCCTCCTTTGCTCAGGATCTCCTTTGCTATGCACCGGCAAACTCCGGCACATAGCAAAAGAAGAGGGGCATGCGCTCCTCTTCTCAGCTTCTTTTAGTCGTCAACCTTGATGACGTCGCGTCCGTTGTACTTGCCGCAGGTCTTGCAGGCGTGATGGGGCATGACGAATGCGCCGCAGTTCGGGCACTTCACAACCGCAGGAGCGGTGAGCTTCCAGTGGGACGAACGACGCTTGTCACGTCTCTGTCGAGACACTTTTCCTTTCGGGACTGCCATGATGACACCTCCTCGTCAGTCGCTGTTATGAGCAGCTTCCTCTTCTTCGTCAGTTTTATTATCCAAAAGCTGCTCTAATACAGCCATTCTTGGATCGCGGGGTTTTTGGCACCGGCACGGCCCGAGGTTCAGGTTCGCGCCGCAGCGGTCGCACAGTCCGGCACAGTCGGGCTTGCACAGGCACTTGGTATCCATGCTGAGGATGAAGCAGGTGGAGAGCACCTCGTCCACATCGAGCCAGTCTCCGTCGAGCGTAAACACCTCAGGATCGTCGTCCTGCGCATCCGCCGTGATGTCGGCGTGCAGGTCGAGGTCGACCGTGCGCGGAAACTCCGCGCCGCAGCGGTCGCACACGCACAGCATCTCCGCGTGCAGTTTGCCCTGCAGCGTGAGGATGCCGGCCGTATTGACCACCTTGCCCTCGGCCGTGATCGGCGCGGTGTAAGCCCGGACGGAGGGAAAGTCGAGCAGGGCCGTGTCCAGCTCCTGCGCAAACGGAACACTCCCGCCGGGGATTTCTATGATTTCTCTCAGATTCAGCTTCATAGCGCACCTCGCACAATCGCTTTAGTATTATAGATGATATTCACCCCAATTGTCAACAGGAATTTGTGTTGACAATGCGCTGAAAATCCGCGATAATCGTTGCGTGGAGATGGTGTGTGACATGAAAGAGATCCAGATACGCAAAAATGACGCCGGCCAGCGGCTCGACCGCTTCGTCGGCAAGGCCGTTCCCCTGCTGCCGGAATCGCTGCTGCAGAAATACATCCGCCTCAAGCGCATCAAGCGCAACGGCAAGGGCGCCAAGCGCGACGTGCGCCTCGTCGAGGGGGACGTGCTGCAATTATACATCAACGACGAGTTTTTTGAAAGACCCACGGAGCAAAATGCCTGGCTCAAAATTGCGACGCCGCGGCTCGACATCGTCTACGAGGACGAGAACATCCTGCTGGCAGACAAAAAGCCCGGCGTGCTGTGCCACAGCGCGGGCGAATGGAGCTGGGACACGCTCATCTCGAACATCCAGGCCTATCTGCGCCAGACGGGCCAGTGGGACCCGAAGGCCGAAAACGCCTTCACCCCCGCGCTGTGCAACCGCATCGACCGCAACACCGGCGGCATCGTCATCGCGGCGAAAAATGCCGAGGCGCTGCGCATTCTGAACGACAAGATCCGCGACCGCGAGATCGAAAAATCCTACCTCTGCGTCGTCTCCGGCCGGCCGAAGCCCGCCGAGGGCCGGCTGGAGGGGTATCTGTTCAAGGACGCGGTGAAAAACCAGGTCTACGTGACGAAAAAGCCGCAGCCCGGCGCCAAGACCGCCGTGACGGAATACCGCACGCTGCAAAGCCGCCGGGGGCTCTCGCTCGTCGAGTGCCGGCTGCTGACCGGCCGCACGCACCAGATCCGCGCGCAGATGGCCGCCGCCGGCTGCCCCCTGCTCGGCGACGGGAAGTACGGCCGCGAGCGCATCAACCGCACCTACGGCGAGACGGGGCAGATGCTCTACTCCTACAAGCTCACGTTCACGCTGCCGACGGACGCGGGCATCCTCGAATACCTGCGCGGGCAGACGTTCCGGGTGCCGCAGGTAGCCTTCGCGGAGAAGTATTTCCCGGGATTCCAGATTCCATAAGCGCACGGCGCCGGACGGAGCTTCCGTCCGGCGCCGTTTGTTTTTTTGCATCGCTCAGAGCCGCTCCATGCGCAACGCCGCATAGACATCCCGGCGGGTGAAGCCGTCCGTGGGGGCAAACCACGCCTCCGGCAGCGCGGTCACGTGATCCGCCGGGTGCGCCGCCTCGGAGATGAGGCCGTTTTCCCGGCACCAGGCCATGGCGCCGTCGTAAGCGCCGGCGCGGCCGGTCTGGCGCAGCTGCGCGACGCGGCGCGTGATGGTCTCCGCCTTCGGCGCCAGCAGCATCGCCAGCTCGCCCACCGTCATGGGATCGTCGAGCCGCAGGCGGTTATCGGCAAAGACGATCGCCCGCTGCTCCGCGAGCGCCGTCAGGCGGTCAAACAGCGGCTCGTCGCGGCCGACGTCCGCAAAGGGACTCTCCGCCAGCAGCTCGCCCACCGGCACGACCTGATAGCCGTACTCCTGCAGCAGTGCCAGCTGCTCACCGAGCGCAAAGGCCACCGGCGTGCGCTTGGCCATGTTGTAGCCGTCCTTCTGGAAAATGATCTGGCCGCAGAAAAAGTCCGGGTCCTTTTCCAGCGCTTTGCGCATCGGCTCGACCATGGCGCGGATCTCCGCCTGCAGCGCCGCCTCCGGATCCGGCTCCGTAGACGGGAGCCAGCCCGCACCGTCAAACGACGCCGCCATGTACTGATAGCCCATATGGTCATAGACATCGTAGCTGGTGAAGCCGCCGGTCATCTTGTCCACATAGTGCGGCGGGCGCGCGAGCGTCATCGTATAGCCGTAGCGCGTCTGCATGAGCGTGTGCAGGCGGCTGAGATCCTCCACCGCGGCGTCAAAGCCGGGGAGGTATTCGCGCGCGCCGTACACAAACGGCTTCTTGCCGAAAATGATGTGCCGGTAGCCGTGGTTCGTGATCTGGTGGCCCTCGGCGAGCATGCGGCGGATGAGGCGGTCGTTGTGCTCCGCACCGCCCTGCTCGTCGCAGTGAATGTCCGGATAATGGTCAAAGCGCACGCCGCCCCACGCGGCGCTGCCGAGTTTGCCGGCCTCGTCGGGGTAGTTGGCGCTCGTATCGCCGATGACGTCAAAGCTGCCTCTGGCGCCGTACTGCGCCAGCGTGTCGAGCAGGACGTCCGTGAGCGTGCGGCCGTCAAACCGGTCCGGCGACGCGGGCAGGCCCATCGGCCCGTCGTCAAATGTCATGGCGCAGATGCGCCGGGTCGTCTGCACGCGCTCAATGCGCCGGGTGTAGCCGACATAGTGTTTTTCTGCGGGCATGATGAGTTTCTTGACGATCTTTTTGCCCTGTTTTCCGACTTTAACGATCCAAGACATGATAGGTCTCCCCTTTCCAAGTGATATCCTGCAGGCAGCACTTTGCGGCAAAGAGCGCCCATTTGACGTAAGCGGCCGCACCGGCATGGGTGCGCCTGCGCTTGGTCAGCTGGCTCTCGGCGACACAGCGCGCCTTCCCGCGCCGTCCGTCCACGGCCGTTGCCCCGCGCAGCAGCGCCGCGCGGACGGCCGGCAGTGTCAGCGCGTCGGCCTCCAGCGTCACGACGCCGTTGCCGATCTCCTCCGGCAGGTGCGCATCGCTGCCGGCCGTGACCGGCTTTGCCGCGCGCTGCGCAAGCGCGCACGCCATGGCGTTGGCCTGCGGGTTCTTGCGGTCGGCCCGGCCGTTCCAGACCTCGATGCCGTCGAGCCGGTCGAGGTAGGCATCGAGCCGCTGCGCGTCGCTGCTGCGCTCGAACGGGTGCGCCATCACGGCGAGACCGCCGCAGGCGTGCACGGCGTCGATCGCGGCGCCCAGCTCCCGCGCGTCGATCTGCTCGGTGACGAACAGGCCCAGCAGGTGCCCCTGATCCGTCGAGAGCTCAATGCCGGGGATGAGCAGAAAATCCGGTGCGTCCCACGTCTCGGTCAGAGCGCGGTCATGATCGCACACGGCGACGCCCTGCAGGCCCCGCGCACGCGCGCACGAGACGATCTCGTCAAGGGACATGCGCCCGTCCGGCGAGTGCGCGGAATGAATGTGCAGGTCGAGTTTGACCTCCATGGACAGGACTCCTCTCTGCGCGGAAATCACCCGCGCGCAAACAGGCTGTTTTTCAGATAGACCCAGAACACGCGGTTATCGCCCCGGCAGCGCAGGGCCTCCTTCGCCGTGAACAGGTCGGCAATGCTGCGCAGAAACACGCCGATGCGCCCGGCGCGCAGATAGTGCAGCGCGGCCAGCGTGTCGTTGAGCAGAAAACGCATGCGCACGCCGGGGCGATAATCCTGCGCGGCATAGGTCACCCGCTCCCCCGCCGCGGCGCGGGCATAGTGCGCCGTGAACGGACTTTGGGCCGCCTCCGTCATCGGGAAGCTGCCCCAGACGCGGGGGTTGACCTCCAGCAGGCAGTCGCCCTTGAACTCCACCATGGCCATGCCCGTGAAGCCGAACGAGTGCAGCAGCCGGTACGCGCGGTCAATGAGCGCGGCATCGTAAAAGCTCTCGCAGCAGGTCGACGGGCCGCCGGTGACCGGGTATTCGCGGATGCGGCGGTGGCACAGCGCGCAGATCAGGCGGCCGTCCCGGTCCAGCAGCAGGCTCACGCCGATGCCGGGGCCGGTGATCCTGTCCTGCACGATGGGCGCCGGATCGTAGCGCTGCATGCGCGCAAGGAGCTGCGCATACGCCTCCGGCGTGTCGGCAACGGCGTAGCGGTCGGCGGCCTTGAGGCCGAATTTCTCGCCGCAGTGCGGCTTGATGACAACGGGATAGTGCTCCGGCGGCACGCCGTCATATTGCCGCGGCACCGGAATACCGAGGCTCTGCGCGCGCGCGTGCACCGTCTCCTTATCATTGAGCGCGTCGAGCACGGGCCGGGGCGCGATGAGAAAATCCGCAACCTGGGCAAACCGCTCCCGCTGCGCGGCGACCGTATTGAGCGTGACCGCGCCGACGCAAAACAGCACCGGGCGGTCATACGTCTCCAGCAGCGCCGCGAGCCGGTCCGCGTAGTCGGCGTCGGCCGCAGCGCCGTCGATCCACCGGAAAGCGGCGCAGCAGCGCGAGGACGCGACCGCCGGCACAGCGTGCACGTCGGCACGCGTCTGCGTCACGATCACCTGATAGCCCGCGCGGTGCAGCGCGCGCACCGCCGCGATGGACGACCGGTATTTTCCGTCGGTCACGATGGCTGTTTTCATGTCCGTTCCCTCCCGCTCCTGGCGCGGAGCTGTCGATCTCATGCCCCTTATGATACCAAACCTGTGCGGAAAATACAAGACGGCGCAGCGGGCGCTCTGCCGAAAAAGCAGAGCGCCCGCCGCGCCCGGGAAACGGATCCGATCAGGAATGGGTGTGCGCAAGTTTGTTCGTGTCCAGGGATTTGCGGTAGACCACGAAGCGCTGGTAGAGAAACTCCGTCACGAAATTCAGCACCATGTTCAAAAACGTCACGAGGTAGCCGTTCCACCCCTGCACGTCCGCGAGCCTGTGCTCGAGCAGCGTGGACAGCGGCGTGAACGCGCAGTAGTACAAAAACACGAGCGTCATGGCCCGCGTCACCTTCTCCGTCGAGCGGAAGGTGTAGCGCCGGTTGCACGTGAAGTTCCACAGCACCGACAGCACGAGCGCCGTCAGGTACGCGCCCCAGTACGGCCAGCGGAACACCTCGTTGAAGAGCGCAAAGCTGCCGAGCTCGATCAGCCCGGCCGAGCACGAGAAGAGCAGGAACTTCCCCGTGCGCCGAAGCTCCGTATGCTGCATAATGATCGCCTCTCACTTCGAAAGTTCAATAATTTGAAGCAATCATAGCGCGGTTTTCGGAATCTGTCAAGTGCTGACGGGGTAGACGGCCACCTGCTTGTTGGCGTCGGCCACGGCGAGGAACACCTCGCGCGCGCTGTGATAGCCCTGCTGGCGCAGCTGCTTGAACAGCCACGTCTCGTCCACGCCCATACGGTGCAGGTTCTCGCCGAGGACGCGGCCGTCCATAATGAGTTCGGTGAAGATCTGCTCCTTTTCCGGGGCAATGCCCATGTCCTCCGGCGTGGCCGGGCGGCGGGCCGCCACGGGCAGGATGGTCAGGCGGCCGTCCGGCTCATAGACCGCCGTCTGGATGGCGCCGAGGTCGAAAAAGCCCTGCTGGCGGCACTGGATGAGAAACTCGCTCAGGTCGAGGCGGGCCTTTTTCATGTTGCGGCGGTAGAGCTTGCCGTTGTCAAAGATGATCGACGGCGCGCCGCTGATATATTTGCGCAGGCGCGGGCACTTGCTCGTCAGCGCCTCGAGCAGCCACACCAGCAGCGCCCAGACCACCATGGCCACGAGCGGGCGCAGCGGTTTTTCCAGCTCCGTGGCCATCTCGGCGGCGATGGAGCCGATGGTGATGCCGTTGACGTAGTCAAAGACGCTCAGCTCCGAGATCTGGCGGTGGCCCATGAGCTTCGAGAGCAGAAACAGCGCCACAAACGCGCCCACGGCCGTGACCGTCACTTGCAGCAGGTCCATCCGAACCACTCCTTTCGATATGGGCTAGTGTGCCCGGACGGCGGAAAATCATGAGCCGGCGCTTGATTTTTCGGCCGGAATCTGCCAAAAAAGAACTTGGCTCGTGTAGCACTGACACAACAGGAACGCAAAGCGTGCAGCATCCGGACACCGGACGCTGTGCGCTTTTTTTGTTTGCCCGGCGCAAAGCGGCCGCACATCAAAAAAGGAGGTCTGCACGATGCCGCAGACAAAAACACAGGGGGCGGTCTGCGGAGTTTTTCGCGCGCTTTCTCGCCACGCTCTACCGCAACCTGCCGTGGGCGCTGCTGTGGCAGATCTTTGCCGCGGGGCCGACCACGCGCGGCGTGTTCCGCGCGATCTTTCGCCGGCAGCTCGTGGAAAACGACCGCAAAGCCTTTTCTTCCGGCACGGAATGTGATAAGATGGACGCCTGAGAAATCGAGGTGTTTTTCATGTATGACGAACTGACGGAAGTCGACATTCAGAAGATGAAAGACGAGATCGACTACCGCACGCTTCAGCTGCGGCCGAAGCTGATCGAGGAAGTCAAGGTGGCGCGCGGCTTCGGCGACCTGAGCGAGAACTTTGAGTACAAGGCCGCCAAGCGCGAGAAAAACCGCAACGACAGCCGCATCCGCTATCTGCAGCGGATGGTGGACACGGCGAAGGTCATCTCCGACCACTCGTCCGGCGATGTGGTGGGCCTGTTCGACAAGGTGGTCATCTATATCCCGGACGACGATGAGGAGCAGACGATCCGCCTCGTGACAACGCTGCGGCAAAACGCGCTCGAGGGCCTCATCAGCAAGGAGTCCCCCGTCGGCAAGGCCGTCATGGGCCACCGCGCGGGCGAGACCGTGCACGTGCAGGTCAACGAGAACGTCGGCTACGACATCGTTATCCGCTCCGTGGAAAAGGGGCAGGACGATGACTCGCTGCCCATCAGCGCGTACTGAAACCCGCGCAGAAAAGCAGCGGCTGCATCCAAGCGATGCAGCCGCTGCTTTTGTATTCAGTCCAGATAGCCGAACAGGCCGCGCACGGACACGTCGCCGCCGATGACGGTCTCGCGCGTGCCGTCCGGCCAGCGGACGACGAGTGCGAAGTCATCGTCCACCGCCTCGGCAAAGCCGGTGCGGACATCCTCGCCGCGCACGACGCGCACCGGCCGCCCGACCGTGACGCAGCGCGCACGGTAATCATCGAGATACGCGCGCGGGTCGCGCTGCCAGTCGAGATACATCCGGTCGAGCGCGCGCACCATCTCCGCCGCCAGCCGGGCGCGGGAGAGCTCCAGCCCCGTCTCGGACCGGACGGAACCCGCGATGGCGCGCAGCTCCGGCGGGAAGTCCTCCGGCCGCTGGCGGACGTTCACGCCGATGCCGGCCACGATGGAATCGATCGTGCCGGTCTCGGCCTCGACGGTCAGCTCCGTGAGGATGCCGCAGAGCTTTTTCGTGCCGAGGACAAGGTCGTTCGTCCACTTGATGCCCGGCTGCACGCCGCACGCCTCCAGCGCGCGGCAGACAGCCACCGCGACGTGCGCCGTCACGGTCATGGCTGCCGTCGCCGCGCACGCCGGGCGCAGGAGCATCGACAGGTAGACCCCCTGCCCCGCGTCCGAGCGAAACGACCGCCCCGCGCGGCCGCGCCCCGCCGTCTGCCGGTCGGCGATGGCGCACAGGCCGTCCGGCGCGCCGCGCATGGCCTCGGCCTTGAGGTAGCTGTTCGTGGAGTCGATCTGCGCAAAGCACCGCACCGTCGCCCGCCGCGCCTCCGGCAGGTAGGGCAGCACGTCCCCGGCCGTGAGCGTGTCCGGCCGCGCGCGCAGGCAGTAGCCCCGGTTCGTGACCGCGTCGATGTCATAGCCGTCGGCGCGCAGCGCGCGCACCGCCTGGCTGACCGCCGCACGCGACACGCCCAGTTTTTCGCGCATCTCCTCGCCGGAGAGATACCCCTCCGCCTCCGTAAGCAGGAGCAAAACATCGTCCCGCAGCATGAGATCACACTCCTTTTGATCTTTTTCTGGTGTCAGTTTAGCCGATGGCGGCGAAATTGTAAAGCATTTTTCAAAAACGGTTGACAATTCGCCGCCCGTGTGCTATCGTCCAATTGTTAAGTTATTTTTCACTTTGCTTTACAATTGGAGGGAGCCTCATGAAATTTTCGACCAGAGACCTGTGCTTTTGCGCGATCGGCGCGGCGCTCATCGCCGTGTGCGCATGGATCAGCATCCCGGCGGATGTGCCGTTCACGCTGCAGACGTTTGCGATCTTCACCGTGTGCGGCCTGCTCGGCGGCAGGCGCGGCACGGTGAGCGTGCTGGTGTATCTGCTGCTGGGCGCGGTGGGCGCGCCGGTATTTGCGGGCTTTCGCGGCGGATTTGCGTCCCTGCTCGGCACGACGGGCGGGTATCTTGTCGGCTTCGTGCCGCTGACGCTCATCATCACCTTCGCGCAGGCGCGCTGGGGGCAGGGCCAGTGGGTGTTCGTGCTCTCGGCAGCCGTGGGGCTGCTCGTGTGCTACGCGTTCGGCACGGCGTGGTTCCTCGTCGTCTACACCCGCACGGGCGCCATCACGCTCGGCGTGGTGCTGGCCAAGTGCGTGCTGCCGTTTCTGCTGCCGGACGCGGTCAAGCTCGCGCTCGCGACGCTGCTGCGCGCGCGGCTGTACCGCCGCATCCCCGCGTGACGGGGCGCCCACATGGCGAAAAAACACCGGCCGAGACGGCCGGTGTTTTTTCTGTTCTGTTTTAGGACGGCTCAGTTCCAGTAGTCCGTGCCGGTGACGCCGATGTCGGCGGCGTGGAACTCGGGGTTCTTGCCCTCCTTGCGCTGGCGCATGTAGTCCTTGAGCACGGCCAGGCCCTTGTTGCCGAGGATGAGGATGACGGGGATGTTGATGATGACCATCGTGCCCTGAAGCATATCGGCCGTATCCCACGCGAGGCCGGCGCTGACGATGGCACCGACGAACACGAGCGCCGTCGCAGCCAGACGAAACACCGTCATGCCCGCCTTGCTCGGGTCGCGCCGGAGGATATACTTCAGGCAGCCCTCGCAGTAATAGTAGTTGCCGATGAGCGTCGTGAACGCGAACAGGCTCATGGACACGGCGATGAAGATGGGGCCGAAGCTGCCGAGCACCTGCTGCATGGACGCCTGCACATAGGCCGCGCCGGCCGCTTCTTTGGTCGGCACGACGCCGGAGCACAGGCACATGAACGCCGTGGCCGAGCAGATGAGCAGCGTGTCGATGAACACGGACAGCATCTGCACAAGGCCCTGCTTGGCCGGGTGCGAGACATCGGCCGTGGCGGCCGCGTTCGGTGCCGAGCCCATGCCGGCCTCATTGGAGTACAGGCCGCGCTTGATGCCCCACATGATGCACGAACCGGTGAAGCCGCTGAACGCCGCCTTGAAATTGAACGCATCGCGGAAGATATTGGCGATGACGCTCGGGAAGATCCTGATGTTCATGAAAATGACGACGAGCGACACGAGGATATACAGCACGCCCATGGCCGGCACGAGCACGCCCGTGATATTCGTCAGGCGCTTGCCGCCGCCGAGCACACACACGGCGAACAGCACCGCGAGGACGGCACCGATGATGTACGGCGTGCGGCTCTTGGTGTAGAAGCCAAAACCGGCGAAGGCGTCCTGCAGGTTGTAGGACGCGAGCATGTTGTAGCCGACCACATAGGTCAGGATGAGCACGACGGCGAAAATGACGCCGAGCCAACGCTGGTGCAGTGCCTGCTCCATGTAGTACGAAGGGCCACCGACGCAGCCGCCCTTGCCGTCTTTTTTCTTATAGACCTGCGCGAGCGCGGACTCGATAAAGGCGCTCGCCCCGCCGAGCAGCGCCACGACCCACATCCAGAACACGGCGCCGAAGCCGCCGAGGCAGATGGCCGTGGACACGCCGACGATGTTGCCGGTGCCGACACGGGACGCCGTGGACACCATGAGCGCGCCGAACGAGGAAATGCTGCCCTTCTCCTTCGGCTTTTCCGTGACGACGTGGATGGACTCGCCAAACAGGCGGAACTGGATCAGACCGGTGCGGATCGTGAAATACAGGCCCGCGACGATCAGAAACAGCGGCACGATGTACGGCTGGTACAAAAAGCCGCCGATCGCATTGACCACACTGTCAATTTTGTCAATCATGATTTGTCTCCTCTGCAATTTTTCATTTTCCCGGCGGCAAAGCAGCCGCGCAAGGGATAGTATACAAAAGATTTGCCAAAAATGCAACCATGATTCGGCAATGTGACAATAACCCTGAAAAAAGCAGGGTTTTCTCCCGCGCACCGGGCCTTGCGCGGGCGGATATTTCGGCGTAAGATAGGGATACTTTCCACGCAGAGACAAGGAGCGAAACACACATGTTCACAGGCTTTTCCGACGCAACGATCGACTTTCTCTGGGAGCTGCGCTTTCACAATGAGCGCCCGTGGTTCCTGGAGCACAAGCAGGTATTTCTCGACACGCTCGACCGGCCCATGAAGGCGCTGGCCGCGGACGTGACGGCGGCGCTCGAGCAGGCGTACCCCGACCGGAAGTGGTACCTGCACGTGGCGCGCATCTACCGCGACGCGCGGCGGCTGCACGGCAACGGGCCGTACAAGGAGAACCTCTGGTTCACGCTGCGGTGCGACAGCAGCCGCGGGCCGGAGATCCCGGCGTTTTATTTCGAGATCACGCCGCACAACTACAGCTACGGCATGGGCTTTTACTGGGCGAAGGCGAACACGATGGCGTGCTTTCGCCGCGCGATCGACGCCGATCCCCTGCCGCTGACGGCGCTGGCCGAGCGGCTGAACGCGCAGGACACCTTCGTGCTCACCGGGCAGGACTACGCCCGCGCGAAGGGCGACCCCGGCGCGCTGCTGCGCCCGTGGTACAATAAGCGCGTGCTCGACCTCTCGTGCGTGCGCGAACACGACGACCTGCTCTTCTCCCCCGCGCTGACGGAGGAACTTGTGCGCGGGTTCGGTTTCCTGCTGCCGTACTATGACTATCTCGAGGCCGTGACGCGGCGGGAGGATGCGTGATGCGCTGCTTTGACGGCCACTGCGACACGCTCGCGCACTGTCTGGCCACCGGCGAGGGGCTGCGGAAAAACACCGGCCACGTCGATTTCGCACGCTGTGCAGCCCTCGGGCAGCACGCGCAGATCTTTGCCGTGTTTGCCGACAGCGCAGCGGCCAACGAGCCGCTCTATACCATTGCGCAGCGGCAGCACGCGCTGCTGGAGCGGGAATGTGCGCGCAATGCCGATCTCGTCCGCCGCTGCCGCACGGCGCGGGACGTGCGCGCCGCCTGGGACGCTGGGAAAACGGCCGCGCTGCTCGGCATCGAGGGCGCGGAGCTGCTCGACTGCGACCCCGGGCGGCTGGACGACGCGGCGGCTTGGGAGTGCGTGTACGTGACGCTGACGTGGAACCACGCAAACGCCCTCGCAGGCTCGCACTGCGACGCACCAATGCAGGGGCTCACGGCGCAGGGGCGCGACTTTGTGCGCGCGCTGTACGCGCACCGGATGCTGCCGGACGTGTCGCACCTGTCGGAGGCGGCAGCGTGGGACGTGGTGCGGCTCGGGCTCGGCCCGGTGATCGCCTCGCACGCGAACAGCCGCGCCGTCTGTGCACACACGCGCAATCTCTCGGACGACCTCTTCTGCGCCATCCGCGACAGCGGCGGTGTGGTCGGCCTGAACCTCTACACGGACTTTCTCGGCGGCGACGGCATGGACGCCGTCGTGCGCCATGTTGAGCACCTGCTCGACCTCGGCGGCGACAAAACGCTCACGCTCGGCGGCGATCTCGACGGGTGCGACACGCTCGGCGGCGGCATCACCGGCGTGCAGGACTATCCGACGCTCTATGCAGCGCTCGCCGCCCGCGGCTATGACAGCGCGCTGCTGCAAGATCTCTTTGCCGATAACTGGCTGCGCGTGCTGCCGAAATAATGGGAAAACGCAATTGCGCCCCGCATCATTCGATGCGGGGCGCTTTCACACAATTGGGGGAAATCTTACTCGAGCGGTTTGAAATCGGACTTCGGGTGGTGGCACAGCGGGCAGACAAAGTCGTCCGGCATGTCCGCGCCCTCATACACGTAGCCGCAGACGGTGCAGACGAAGCCGACGCGCTTTTCCGCGGGCTTGGCCTCGTGCTTGACGAAGTCGGAGGCCGGGTGCTTGCACAGCGGGCAGATGAAATCGGCCGGGAGCGTCTCGCCCTCGTACACGTAGCCGCACACGGAGCAGACCCAGGTCGCCTGCTCGGCGGGCGCCAGCTTCGGCGGCGCGGGCTTGATGTGGCTGCGGTAGTAGTCATAGGTCACGGTCTCGTCGTTGCTGAAGAGCTTGGACTCCGTGATCTCGGCGATGAAGAGCCGGTGGCTGCCCTGGTCGTAGCTCTCGACGACGCGGCAGGAGAACATGGCGTTGGTATAGCGGTTGATGTAATACAGGCCGTTGTCGCTGCGGGCGCAGTCCGTAAAGTCTGCAAACTTGTCCACATCCGCGCCGGACTGGAAGCCGAAGTGCTGGAAGAAGGCAAACGGCACTTCCTTCGTCAGCAGCGAGAGGTTGAACACGCCGGTGCGCTCGATCATGCCGCAGGTGTAGTTGGCCTTGATGACCGAGATGGAGATGCGCTCGGGCTTGTTGGCCATCTGGATGGCGGTGTTGATGACGCAGGCGTTGTCCTTGTCCCCTTCGCGGGCGGAGAGCGCGAACAGGCCGTACTGGAACTTGAAGAGCGCGGCGGGGTTCTGCTTGCCCTCGTTCACGATCGGGCGCGGCTTCGGCATGGAGGCCACGAGCGCGTCCGCGATCTCGGCGAGCGCTGCGAGCTGATCGTCCTTGAGCGAGGATTTGATGGTGAGCGTCTCGTTGAGGATGTTCACGTTCTTGAGCTTGGAGAGAATGCCGCGCATGAGCTTGCCGGCCGTCGGCGCCCAGGAACCGTTTTCGATCAGGGCGATGGTGCGGTTCTGGAGGTTGTGCGCCGCGATGTCGAGCAGCGCCGTCTCCATGTTGCAGAAGATGCCGGCGTTGTACGTCGTAGACGCGAACACGAGGTGGCTGCAGCGGAAGGCCTCGGCCACGACATAGCTCGGGTGCGTGACGGAGACGTCATACATGGCGATGTTGCGCACGCCGCGCCCGGCGAGCATGGTGGCGAGCACCTGCGCCGCGTTTTCCGTGTGGCCGTAGACGGAGGAGTAGGCGATGAGCACGCTGCCCTCCTGCTCGGGCGTGTAGGAGCTCCACTTGCTGTACTTGTCGACGAACCAGCCGATGTTCTTGCGCCAGACCGGGCCGTGCAGCGGGCAGATCATGCGGATGTCGAGCGTGGCGGCCTTCTTGAGCAGGGCCTGCACCTGCGTGCCGTACTTGCCGACGATGTTCGTGTAGTAGCGGCGGGCATCGGGCAGCCAGTCGTGCTCGAAGTCGTACTCATCGGCGTAGAGATTGCCATTGAGCGCACCGAAGGTGCCGAAGGCATCGGCGGAAAAGAGCGTGCCGGTCGTGACATCAAAGCTGACCATGACCTCCGGCCAGTGGACCATCGGCGCCATGACGTAGGCAAACGTGTGCTTGCCGAAGCAGTATGTATCGCCCTCGGCCATGAGGATGGCGCGGGCGTCAATGTCAAAGGTGAAGTAGTTGCGGATCATGTCGCGGATCTTCGCGTTGCAGATGATCTTCGCCTCGGGATAGCGGCGCACGGTCTCCTCGAGCGTCTTGGCGTGGTCGGGCTCCATGTGGTGCACGACGATGTAGTCCAGCGGGCG
>CAKTNQ010000017.1:0-32993 GCA_934589185.1 uncultured Oscillospiraceae bacterium
CCAGCCGCTGGGGCTTTATCCTGGCGTCCGTCGGCTCGGCCGTCGGCATGGCCAACGTCTGGGGCTTCCCGAACAAGATGGGCAGCAACGGCGGCGGGGCCTTCCTGCTGATCTACCTGCTGTTTGTGGTCATCTTCAGTACCGTCGGCCTGCCGACGGAGTTCGCCATGGGCCGCCGCGCCGGCACTGGCACGCTCGGCGCCTATGAAGGCGCGTGGTCCACGCGCGGCAAGACCGCCGGAAAAGTCGGCGGCCTGCTCGGCTGGCTGCCGCTGGCCGGGTCGCTGTGCATCGCTATCGGCTACGCCGTCATCGTGACATACATCCTCAAGGCGCTTGTCGACTCCCTGCTCGGCACGCTCATGACGGGCGACGCCGCCGTGTGGTTCGCGTCGTTTTCCACGCAGCCGTACTCCGTCATCCCCTACCACGTCATCGTCGTGGCCGGCACGCTGCTGACGCTCTTTCTCGGCGCGCACAGCATCGAAAAGTCCAACAAGGTCATGATGCCGCTGTTTTTCATCATCTTTCTGGTGCTGGCAGTGCGCGTGGCGCTGCTGCCCGGTTCGGCCGAGGGCTACAAGTTCATGTTCACCCCGCGCTGGGAGGCACTCAAGGATCCGATGATCTGGATCTGGGCCATGGGGCAGGCGTTTTTCTCCCTGTCCGTCACCGGCAGCGGCATGATCGTCTACGGTGCGTACCTGTCCAAGGACGAGGACGTCGTGGGCGTGGCGCAGCACACGGCCGTTTTTGACACCATTGCCGCCGTTGTCGCCGCGCTCGTTATCATCCCCGCCTGTTTTTCCTACGGGCTGGACGTCGGCGCGGGCCCGAGCCTGCTGTTCGTGACGCTGCCGACCATCCTGCAGGACATCCCGCTCGGCCGGCTCTTCGCCGTCATTTTGTACGTCGCCATGATCTTCGCCGGTGTCAGCTCGCTGCAGAACATGTTCGAGGCCGTCGCCGAGTCGCTCCTGCACAAGTTCCCGAAGCTCAGCCGCGCGGCCGTGCTCGGCATCCTGTGCGTGCTGTGCCTCGGGTTCGGCCTGCTCATGGAACCCATCTCCAAGTGGGGCCCGTGGATGGACCTCGTGTCGATCTACATCATCCCCATCGGCGCGACGCTCGGCGCCGTGTCGTGGTTCTACGTCATGAAAAAGGACGACCTGCTCGCCGCCGTCAACACCGGCAGCCGCCGCCACCGCGGCGCGCTCTGGTACGGCGTCGGCCGCTATGTCTACGTGCCGCTGGCCGTGATCCTGTGCTGCGTGGCGCTGTTCATGAACGTGGCGTTCTGAGCAGAACAAGAAATGCGTTCCCAATATGAATTACAATCCATTCGTTCGCGGCATTACAAGCATGGTTGAAAATGCGTCTTACGACGAGGCCAGTCATACCGCAAGCTCAGGGGAAGTGCGCATGACCCGTGTCAGTCGCATCGTCTGTGCAATATGCACGCCATTTATCACCGCGCTCACGGTCGTGTTTTTCTTGAAAGAGCCCGTTTCGTGGCTGCATCTGGCATGTGCCGCACTTGCTCTCGTGTGTCTTCTGGGAACATTGGACTGCTTCGTTTTTCGTATCCGCTATAACAGCGCGCAGTTCACAGTGCGCAATTTCTTCGGTATCACACGCACATACACCTGCGCGGAGGTGACGGAAATCCATACTGCCATATTCTCCGTCTGTATTCATGTCGGCAAAAAGGTCGTGCGCATCCCGCGGGATGCGGCCGGCCTTTCCCGATTCTGCGCCCGGCTCCGGCGGCAATACCAGCGCACACACAAAACGCGGCTTCCCTGTAAAGAGACGCTGTTCCGCTGAACCAAATAAAAATTCAGGCCCCGGATGAGAACGTAATACGTTCTCATCCGGGGCCTTTTGCTGTCCGCCCAGTGAATCCGGAAGGAATTCACCGGGTCGGCCGAAAGCGCGCGCCGCAGGATTGGTATACCTGCCCGCGGCTCACCGCGCCTCTCGCACCATGTCGCGCGTGATGTCGCTGAGTTTCCGTGCGCCGCACATATACATCGCGTCCGTCAGCTCTGCGCGCAGCTTCTCGACGTAGGTAACGATGCCCTCCGTGCCGCCGCCGTAGTAGCTGATGAGAAACGGCCGGCAGATCATCACCGCGTCCGCGCCGAGCGCGAGCGCGCGGAAAATGTCCGTGCCCGAGCGGATGCCGCCGTCGACGAGGATCTTCACGCGGTCACCCACCGCGTCCGCGATTTCGGGCAGGACGTCCGCCGTCGCGGCGCTGCCGGGCAGCACGCGCCCGCCGTGGTTCGAAACCACGATGGCCGCCGCGCCGGCCTCCACGGCCTTCTCCGCGCCGCGCACCGTCATGATGCCTTTGAGGATCATGGGCGCCTGCGCATAATCGCACAGCTCGTGCAGCTCCGCGACCGCCTTGCTGCCGGCGTCGGGGCTGGCAGCTTTCAGGTGCGGCAGGCCGGCCGAGTCGATGACCACGCTCACGGCAAAGGGCTGCGCCGCGTTGGCGAGATCGAGGTTTGCCTTGATGGTGTCCATCGACAGCGGATTGATGACCGGCAGACCGATGCCGCCGTACTGCTGCGAGAGCGCGCACCCGTGCGGGAACACGCGCGCATCCAACCCGTCGCCAAAGCTCGCGGCGATGCCGGTCTGCGCCGCCGCGGCGACGCAGCAGGCGTTGTAGTCGCGGATGTCGTCCTCGGGGTTGAACTGCGCGCGCAGCGAGCCGATGGGCGCCGCGATCACGGGCAGGGAAAACGTCCGGCCGAGCAGCTCCAGCGACGTATCCACCGGCGTGTTCAGGGCGATGGTGTCCATGTTCAGGTACCAGCGCCGCCACGCGCGCCAGTTGTCGTTCGCGCCGTTGCCGGGCGCTTTCGAGCCGGGGCCGGGCATCGTGTTGCCGCAGCCGAGACCGTTGCACTCCGGGCAGACCTTGCAGCGCGGGGCCATGCGCGCCCGCGCCCGCTGCAAAACTTCATTGTAGTCCATGTGGGTTCCTCCGTTTCTGTTTTTGCTTCTCTCCCGCCCATCTTAACAGGAAATGCGCCCCTGCGCCAGAAAAAGTTTCTCCCGGGGCTTGACAAGGCGGAAAAATCCTGTATGATAGAAATCAAGAATCATTCTTATTTTCTATCAGGAGGTCATCCCATGAACGCAGCTGTCGCCCAGCTCATCAACGAGCAGATCAACAAGGAGTTTTACTCAGCCTATCTCTATCTGGACTTCGCCAACTACTACGCGGCCGCCGGTCTCGACGGCTTTGAAAACTGGTACCGGGTGCAGGCGCAGGAGGAGCGCGACCACGCGCTGCTGTTTTTCCAGTACCTGCTCAATAACGGCGTCGCCGTCAGCTTCGGCGCCGTCGATGCGCCGGACTGGACGCGCGGCGACCACATGACCCCGCTGAAAAAGGCGCTCGAGCATGAGCAGTACGTCACCTCGCTCATCAACGGCATCTATGCCGCCGCGTATGACGACCGCGACTTCCGCACCATGCAGCTGCTCGACTGGTTCGTCAAGGAGCAGGGCGAGGAGGAGAAGAACGCCGGCGACCTCATCACGAAAATGGAGCTCTTCGGCACGGACGCCAAGGGCCTGTACATGCTCAACAGCGAGCTCAAGGCCCGCGTCTACGCAGCGCCCTCGCTGGTTCTGTGAGCGGAAATACACAGCAAAAACCGCCTCTGCCCGGTCGGGCAGAGGCGGTTTTCCGTTTTCACTCAGAGCGCGGCGAAGATGCGCGTGCCGCGCTGTTTCACCCAGCGGAGCAGCAGTGCGCTGCCCGCCGCCGTCACGACGGCGAAGATGGCCAGATATGCCGCCGCACTGATTGCATTGCCGCACAGAAAGTACAGCCCGCCGAGCGCGATGGCATAAAACCAGTTGGCAAAGAGCGCGAGCATCACACAGCCGCTCTGCTTGATGGGCGTGGTCTCGTTGGTCCACGTCAGGTTCGGCATCTTGAGGCCGAGCGCGAGCGCCGCCAGCGCGCTCAGCAGCGTGTACAGCAGCGCCACGACGACGGCCAGCGCCATCTCCGCCGCGCCGCCCGGCAGCGTGATGACCGCGCATAGCGCGCAAAACAGCACCGGCACCCCGGTCAGCACGAGCTGCACGTCCAGCTTCGCGCGCAGCGCCTGCCACGGCACGACCGGCAGCGACTGCGCGAGCCACAGGTTCTTTCCCTCGAGCGACACCGAGGGCGCGGCCATATCATTCATCGATGCAAGCAGGCACAGCGCCGCGCTCAGCAGCACCGGCACGATATCCGCCCCCGCGCCGAACACCCCGTCGAGCAGCTGCGCGAGCGCACCGCCCTTGATCAGCAGCGCGATGCCCGCCGCCAGCAGCATCACGATGCCGAGCCCACAGTTGAGCATATAGTTCGGGCTGGCCGTGAAGCGGCGCAGCTCCTTGCCGAACAGCGCCCGCTGCGTGCTCTGCGCGCGCACAGCCTTGTGCTCGAAGCGCACCTTCTTCACGCTGCCGGTCGCCGTGGCGATCTTCAGGAAGCTGCGCGCGATGCCCCACAGCGTCAGCGCGAGGAGCGCCGCCTGCGTGACCGTCACGATCCCCATCGCCAGCCAGTCGCCCGCGCCGACGCAGCCGAACAGGTACAGCAGATACGCAGAGCCGCGGATCTTCATGCCGTACACGGCGGCATTTTCCACCAGCAGCGTGATGAGCGCCTGCGCCTTGTAGTACACGAAGTAATACGCCGCCAGAAACAGCAGCGACAAAATCACGGTGATGAAGCTCTTATTCTTCAGCTTCAGGCTGATGCGCGCGACCACCCAGCCGAGCAGGCACGAGAGCACCATCACGATCACGGACACGATCAGCACCATCAGCACGCCGCCGACGATCGTCCCCGCCGTAACCGGCGCCGTGAGCCAGTACACAATCACGCCCGGCACGATGACGACCGCGGCGTACATCAAGCCCAGCAGATACACGCCCAGCAGGCGCGAGGCCATCACGCAGCGCACCGGGATCGGCATCGACAGCAGCAGGTCGTTGTCCTTGGACAGGTACAGGCTCGAATACGTGCTGAACACACTGCCGAACGTGCCGAGCAGCACCGCGATCAGCCCCATGAGCAGGTAATACAGCCAGTCCATACCGCCCTCGACCAGCGGACCGCACAGGCCCACGGCCATGAGCGCAAACATGCCGCCGAGGAGGCCCACCATCAGCAGCGCATACAGCGCGATGTAGGCGATCGTCGCGCCCTTGGAGCGCATTTTGTTCTTTTTCGGGTCGTAGAAATAGTTGCGGAAGATCTCCGCCATCTGTTTTTTCAGAAGCGTCTTCAGCATGATGCATCCTCCAGCTCCAGGAACACATCCTCGAGGCTGTCGTCGCCCTTGACCTCCTCCATCGTGCCGGAGCGGATGAGCCGCCCGCCCTTGATGATGGCCACCTTGTCGCAGAGCTTCTCGGCGACCTCGAGCACGTGCGTCGAGAAGAAAATCGCGCCGCCGGCGTCGCACAGCTCGCGCATCATACCCTTGAGCAGGTGCGCCGCCTTCGGGTCGAGGCCGACGAACGGCTCGTCCATGATGACGAGCTTCGGATCATGGATCCACGCCGCGATGATGGCAAGCTTCTGCTTCATACCGTGCGAGTACGCGCTGATGGGCTGACCGAGGTCGCCCGTGAGCTCAAACGCGTCGGCATACGGCTCGATGCGCGCCCAGCGCTCCGCAGCCGGGATGCCGAAGATGTCGGCGATGAAGTTCAGGTACTGGATGCCGCTCATGAAATCGTACAGGTCCGGGTTGTCCGGGATGTAGGCAAGCAGCCGCTTGCAGGCCAGCGGCTCGGTTTGGATGGAGTGCCCGCCGATCGTGATCTCGCCCGCATCAAACTGCAGGATACCGACGGCCGCCTTGAGCGTCGTCGTCTTGCCGGCGCCGTTGTGGCCGATGAAGCCGTAGATCTCGCCCGGTGCGATGTGCAGGCTCAGATCATCGACGGCCTTTTTCTCACCATAAGTCTTGGTAAAATGCTGAATATTGAGCATGGTGTCTCCTCCCGATCGTTGCGCCGGTGCGTACCGGCGCTGCTTTCGCATTTTCTCGTGCATTATACCCTCGCGCAGTGTGCAGCGGCAACCGATTTCTCACTTTTTAAGAAATGTGTAAGATTTGCTGGGCGCATCCGTGCGCTGTCCGTGCGCGAATGTTTTTACCGAGCGGACAATCATGCAAAAAAGTTTCTTAGGCGCGGACATTTTGCTGCACGGCGCTTGTATTTCCGGCTTCCGCGCGGTATAGTAAGAGCAGAAAGACCCAGACAGAAATTTTATGGGGGTGTTTGCTGTGGAGATCCCACTGCAGGAATTTGAACGTGCGGCACAGCGGCTCAAGGGCGTGCTGCACCACACGGAGCTCGACCTGTCGGCCACGTTCTCGGCCATGACGGGCGGCAACATTTATCTCAAGTACGAAAACAGCCAGAAGACCGGTTCGTTCAAGATCCGCGGCGCGAGCAACAAGATCGCCGCCCTCGTCGAGCGCGGCGAGACCGGGGCCGTCGTGGCCTCGTCGGCCGGCAACCACGCGCAGGGCGTGGCCTACGCCGCGCACCGCTTCGGCATCCCGGCCACGATCGTCATGCCCAAGACCGCGCCCATCGCCAAGGCGAAGGCCACGGAGGGCTACGGCGCGAACGTTGTGCTCGCGGGCGACTGCTATGACGACGCCTACGCCAAAGCCTGCGAGATCTGCGAGCAGGAGCACGCCACGTTCCTGCACCCCTACAATGACCCCGAGGTCATTGCCGGTCAGGGCACGCTCGGCCTCGAGATCCTCGGCGACCTGCCCACGGCGGACATCGTCATCGTGCCGGCCGGCGGCGGCGGACTGCTCGCCGGCGTGGCCGCGTGCATCAAGCAGATCAACCCCCGCGTACAGGTCATCGGCGTGCAGGCCGAGGGCGCGGACGCGATCGCACAGTCGTTCCATTCGCACAGCTACGTCCAGACCGACTCCGTCGCCACCATCGCCGACGGCATCGCCGTCAAGGCGCCGGGCGACATCACCGTCCCGCTCATCCAGAAATACGCCGACGACGTCGTCACCGTCAGCGATCTTGAGATCTCCGAGGCCGTGCTGCTGCTCATGGAGCGCTGCAAGCAGATCGTCGAGCCCTCCGGCGCCGCGCCCGTGGCCGCCGTGCTCAAGGGCAAGGTCGACGTGAAGGGCAAAAACGTCGTGTGCCTGCTCTCCGGCGGCAACATCGACGTGAGCTTCATCCAGTGCATCATCGAGCAGGGCCTCGTGTCCCGCCACCGCCGGCTGCGCTTTACGGTCACGCTGCTCGACCGGCCCGGCAGCCTCGGCAAACTGCTCAACGACATCGCCGCCCTCGGCGCGAACATCCTCTCCGTGGAGCATGACCGTCTCACCGCCGGGCTTAACCCCAACGAGATCGACGTGCACGTCTCCTGCGAGGTCGGCGGCAAGGAGCACGGCGACCGCGTGCTCGACCAGCTCATCCAAACCGGTTATCACGTAAAAATCGACTGATAGGAGGTCATTATCATGAAAACAGTTGCTACCACAAACGCCCCCGCCGCGCTCGGTCCCTACGCTCAGGCGCAGGTCTCCGGCGGCTTTGTGTTCACGTCCGGCCAGATCGGCATCGACCCCGCCACCGGCGCCATCGCCGAGGGCATCGAGGCGCAGGCCCATCAGGTTTTCCGCAACCTGACCGCCGTGCTGCAGGCCGCCGGCAGCGACATGTCCAAGGCCGTCAAGACGACGGTGTTCATCAAGAACATGGACGATTTCGCCACCGTCAACGCCATCTACGCCGGGTATTTCTCCGAGCCGTTCCCGGCCAGAAGCTGCGTCGAAGTGGCGCGTCTGCCCAAGGACGTGCTCGTCGAGTGCGAGGTCATCGCCGAGGCATAAGCGCCCGCGCACAGCCTTTTTCACCGGAGTTGGTTGAATTTTCCGCTACCTGTTGTCCGGTTTGTGCATATTGACCACAAAATGTGGGAAATTACACATTTCTCTGTATTCCTCTTTGACAATCACACGGCTTTGTGCTAGAATGAGAGCACTGTTGATAAGAGCAATCTTGTTTTTCGGCCGCCGGATGTGCGGCCGGGAGCACCAGTATTTTAAGGGAGGAATAGGTATGTGCATTCAGACAATTAAGAGCGTTGGCGTCAAGGAGTACGCTTCCGAGCTCTGGACATCGATCAAGGAGATCGACGGCGGCAAGATCCTGTCGAGCGCCAGCGAGCTGCTCGAGGTGAACACCAAGGCCATCAAGAAAAAGCTCGAGTCGCTCTGCGACGAGAACACCGCTTTCGCCATCCGCGATAAGCTCTACCTGGTCAAGGACTTCTGCCAGTGGCCGGTGAACTACATCCAGGGCCTGATCGGCTAATATCAGTCTTTCTGCTTTGCATGCAAGCAGGAGACCGCCCCGATCCGTTTCGGATCGCGGGCGGTCTCCTGCTTTTTGTTTTCGCCGCGCTCACTCCGGCGCGCGGGCGCAAAATTTCCGCAAATGTGTCGCCCATATGCGCAAAACGGCCCGCCGGATGTTCCCGGCGGGCCGTTTTGGCGTCATGCTCCGTGCTTACCAGCGCACCGTGCGCGGCGCGGCGGTGAAGGCACTGAACGTCGCGGTCGCGTCCGTCAGCGCGAACACCTGCGTGTTGCCATCGTCGGCGGCGTACATGCTCTGCAGCTCAGGATAGTGGTCGAGCAGATCCTGCCGCGCCTCCACGCGGTCGTCCTCAACGGCCGTCGCACTCACGCGCAGCCAGGTCTCGCCATCAAACGCACACAGCTCCACCTTGGGGTTGGCCGCCATCTCCTTCGACACGGCCTTGACCTTGCCGGTCTGGATATAGAGCTTGCCCTCAAACAGATTCACCGTGCCGAACGGGCGCACGCGCGGCTGGTCGCCCTCGACAGTGGCAAGATAGTACGTGCCGCATTTTTTCAGAAATTCATAGACTTCCTGCATGGTATTTTCTCCTTTCTCCGGCTGTGCCGGGATCCGTACCAGATATTTTTCGAGCAGGTGCACGGGGTGGTACGATTCCTTTGAGCGCCGCATCCCCTCGTCGCCCACGTCCTCTTCGCGGTTGATGTAGCGCACATCGGGCGTGACGAAGCACTTGGCGTATTCATTGACCAGCACCTGATAGATGCCCTCGTAGGCGATGTCCGCCTTTTCAATGTGGATGATGAGCGTGTCGCCCACGATCTCCCCAGCGGAAAAACCGGCCACGCGCCCATTGACACGCAGCAGCCCTGCCAGCGGGGCATAGGCGTCAAAGTCGCGCAGGAATTCCCGCACGCAGCCCTCTTCCGCCTGCGCGCTGTCGCTGTCCTTGTGGTAGCGGCGGGTGAAATCGTCGAAAAACGCGCACACCTCCGGCAGGTTCTCCGCCGTGACGCGCTCGAACGACCAGTCGGGGTACAGGCGCTGGAAATGGTGGATGTGGTTGCGCTGGCCGTTGAAGCGCCGGCCGCGGAACGTCACCATGTCCTGCGCATCGTAGAGATAGTCGAACCAGTCGCGCACCGGCGTGACCTCCACGGCGCCGAAGCGCGCGCGCAGGTTTTCCACATCTGCCGCCGCGGCGGGGAAAAATTGCAGCGGCTGCCCCACTTCCCGGCAATATTTCACGAGAAAATCGTATGCGTTTCCCACATGATCACCGATCGGTGTGGAAAACACCATGCCGAGGCCGGGGAACTGCTCGCGCAGCAGCAGCGTGCCGTCCAGTTCGAGCGCCGCATCCTGAAAATACGGCTGCCAGAGCACGGCCGCGCCGGCCGAGGCATTACACAGGCGGGTATCCTGCCGGGAAAAATAGCGCGTGAGCAGCGGAATGTCCCGCACGCTCAGCGGGTGAAACGGATCTGTCATGCTTCGGGCTCGCCCTCCTGCGCAGCGGCCTGCGCCGCCTGCTCTGCCGCGGCCTGCTCGGCGAGCTTCGCCTTGAGCTCCTCAAAGCAGTGCTTGATAATGGCGTATTCCTGCTCGTTTTCGAGCGGGAAGAGCGCGGGCTTTCCGTCCTCGCGCGCGGCGTACCGGTTGGCGAACAGCTGCTGCTGCGCGCCCTCGCCGGTCGTAAACACGACGTACGAGCGGCCGTTATCCTCACAGTCGTAGGTGAACAGCACGTCGCACTGCACCTGTTTTCCGTCCGGGCCGAGGACCGCGAACGTTCCGTTTTCAAACATGTTCTTGTGCTCCTTTTCGGGATTTGCCCCCATCATAGCATATCGCGCGCCATTTTGCCACTGCGTTTTCCGATGCCCGCCTGGTCGCCAAATCGCAGGCCAGATGGGCGACTGAAACGTGATTATTCACCACTCTGTCCGCTTTTTTCTGAAATTTTCAAGAAAATTTCGAAAAAAATCACAATTTTTATGCAACGAAATGTTGATTATTGTTCGTTTTGGTGGTATCATGTATGTCAAGATCACAAAAAAACAGGTAGGAGGAATCGGCGAATGGAAGAAAAAGTTGTAGACCGCAGAGTGCGAAAGACGAAACGACAGCTTCGGCTTGCGCTGATGAAGCTCATGGCGGAGAAGAGCGTCAAGGACATCTCCGTGCGCGAGCTGGCAGCGATTGCAGACATCAACCGCGGCACCTTCTATATTCACTATAAGGACGTGTACGACCTGCTGTCCAGCCTTGAGGACGAACTGGCGGACGGGCTGGTCGTCGTGTGCCGCCGGCACAATGCGAAAGACTCCGAGGGCAAGACCTACCCGTACCTGATGGAGCTGTACCAGTACATCGAGCAGAATTCCGATCTGTGCCATGTGCTGCTGGGCAAAAACGGCGACATTGCCTTCACCGACCGCATCTGCCACATCCTGCGCGACGAATTTTTGTATGACTTCCTCGCGTATTACTATCCGAACGACCCCGTGATGCTCGACTACTTCTGCTCGTTCATCGTGTCGGGCAATATGTCCCTCGCGCTCACGTGGATCGACAACGGCATGAAGCAGACGCCCGAAGAGATGGCCGTGCTCGCCGGCGAGATCATCATGCACGGCGTGAAAGTGCTCGAAACGAAAGCATAAGCGCACCGGCGCAGAAAAGTCCCGAAAACGTGACGTTTTCGGGACTTTTTATGGTTTCGGGCATATCACCTCAGGCGGCTTTCGCCGCCCCGCAGCCCGCAGGAAAATCGATCAGAGCTTAGCGCGCATCGCAGCAAAGGCCGCGTCCACGGCGCGGTAAATGTCCTGCACCGGTTCGCCGACGAAAAACGCGCCGTTTTCATACAGCACCCGCCCGGCGACCATCGTCAGGCGCACGTTTTCCTTCGAGCCGCTGTAGACGAGGTTGCACGGCACATTGTGCACCGGCTGCATGTTCGGCCGCTGCAGGTCGATGACGATTAGGTCCGCCTGCTTGCCGGGGGCGAGCACGTCGCAGTCGGTCAGGCCCATGGCCTGCGCGCCGCCGACCGTCGCCATGCGCAGCACGTCGTCCGCCGGGAGGGCAGCCGCGTCGCCGCAGCGCAGCTTTTGCAGCACGGCGGCCAGATACATCTCGCGGAAGAAATCGAGCGCATTGTTGCTCGACGGGCCGTCGGTGCCGATGGCCATATGGATGCCCAGCGCCCGCATCTGCTCGAGCGGGGCGATGCCGCTGGCGAGCTTGGCGTTTGAGCCGGGGTTCGTGACGGCCCAGAGCCCGCGGTCACGGAAGATCTCCAGATCGTGCTCCGTCATGTGCACACAGTGGAAGCCCCCGCCGCCGTAGTCAAAGTGGCCGAGGGATTCAAACAGCTCCGTCGGCGTCTTGCCCCAGCGGGCCTGACACTCGGCCACCTCGCGCGCGGTCTCGGCATTGTGCGCGAACACCGGCGCGTGCAGCGCACGGGCCAGCTCGCCGGCTTCGGTCATCTCGGTGAGGTTTGAGGTATACTCCGAGTGCAGGCCGAGCTGATAGGAGATCAGCGGGTGCAGGGCGCTGAATTTGCGGTATTCCGATTCGAGCTGCTGCGCGCTGCCGCCGCCCCCGCACAGCACCGTGCGGAAGCCGCAGTCGATGCTCGCCTGGGCGATGGCCTCGCGGAAATAGTACATGTCAAAGCCGGCCGTGATGCCGCTCGTGAGATACTCAAGGATCGACAGCTTGGTGAACGCATACACCGCCTCGGGCGTGAGCTTGGCCTCCAGCGGGAAGATCTGCTCGAACAGCCACGGCTGCAGCGGCACATCATCGGCATACGAGCGGACAAAGCTCATGCCGGCGTGCGCGTGCGCGTTCTTAAAGCCCGGCATGACGAGATCGCCGCCGAGGTCGATCTGCCGCGTGAACGCGGGCAGGTCCTCCGGCGTGGGGCCGATGTAGGCGATCTTGTCCCCGTCGGTCCAGACCTCGTCCGTCGTGACGGACACGCCGTCCGCCATTGTGAGCGTGCGGCCGTTGAAAAAGCGGATCATAGGCTCAGCCTCCGTTTCCTGAAATGCTCCTGCATTATACGCCGGAATGGCCCGCTTGGCAATCAATTCCGAAAAATTTCACAAATCGGTTGAAGCCCGGCCGGTTTTTCGCTATAATAGAAGGAAATCATCTCCCATCAGGAGGCAGGATCATGACCAAAGAAAACATCTATTACGTGGACGACAACGCATTTGACCGCTTCTATAAGCGCGCCCGCTATCAGGCCAACAGCTTTGTGGCCGGAAAACTCGGCAGCAAGGCGGCCGATTATCTCACGACGCTGCCGGACTTTGCCTACCTTATCTGCAAGCTCATGCTCGACCCCGACGTGCCCTCGAGCCGCAAGCTCGACCTCGGCTTCGCGCTGCTGTATGTGCTCTCGCCGCTGGACCTTGTGCCGGACTCCTTCCCGCTGCTCGGCAAGATTGACGATGCGTACGCCATCCTCGTGTCGGTGGCCAAGCTCCTGCGCAGCACCGACCGCGACATCATCCTGCGCCACTGGCTCGGCGACCCCGAGACGATCGACACCGTGCGCGCGTGGCTCAACTACTTCGATGAGAAGTTCGGCTCCGGCCTCATGAAAAAGATCGCCGGCATGGTCAAGCACGCCTGAACAGAAACAGAAAAATCCCGTCATCCGGTCGGATGGCGGGATTTTTTCATCTTGTCCTTACTTCTCGAACCAGTCAAACACGTCCAGCCGCTTCCAGAAGCTCTGCTTCGGCGTGAACACGGCCGCGTAGTCGATGCTGCGGAACTTCGCCTCCCAGCTGATGTCCGCCTCGTCCACCCAGCCCGTCAGCAGGCTGCTGAGCTGATCCTGCGCCACGAGCATCCGCAGCGTCTGCTGGCTGCCGTCGCTGCTCATGACCAGATCGTCGCCCTGCGTCGGCATGCGCAGGATGACGTGGTAGCCGTGCTGGCTCTCCACCACGCCGGACACTTCGTAGGTTCCGAGCGCCTTGCAGGCGTCCTCAAACTCCGTGACCATGGTGCCGGAGGTGAAGCAATAGCCGTGCGGGTAGCTGCTCTCGCCGGTGTCCTCATTGTACTGCTCCATGAGCTGGTCAAACAGCTCCACGCGCTTGTCGGGATCGGTCACGGCTTTCAGCTGCGCTGCGACCTGCTCGGCCTGCTGCTTCTTGGCGGCCTTGTCGGCGTCCGAGAGGGCAGTGCCGCTGTCGTCCTTCGTCTTGAAGAGGATGTGCTTTGCCGTCATGTAGCTGTTGGCCTCGGCATATTCCTGCACGTCTTCGTCGGAGATGTTCGCGCCGTTCTCGCCGAAGAGTTTGCTGGCCAGACCGTTATAGAGATACTGCGTCTTGGTGAAATACTTGAACAGGTCCAGATCCATGTAGTACGACTGGAGCTTTTCGTTCAGCTCGGCCTCGGTGCCGCCGTCGCCCACGACGTTCTGAATGGTCCGGTCGATCGTGTCCTGCACGTACTGCTCGCCTGCCGCGTCAAACGCCACGTCGTTTTCCGCCGCCTTGACCTCGATGAGGTGGTTCCAGGCAATGTTGTTGACGACGCTCTTGGTCATGATGTCGGTGTACGTCTCGCCCGTGCTCTCGTCATAGACCGCGCTCCAGTCCGTGATCTGCATGCCGTAGCGCTCCATGTTCGCCATGATGGCGCACAGGAAATAGGCATACTCGTTCCAGTACACGGGGCTGCCGTTGATGGTCATGACTTTTTTGCCGCTGCTGTAAGCGTTGAGCGCGGCGGCGTACTTATCGGCCGAGGCATCGCTGCTCTCTTCCGAGTAGCTGCGCACGCGGGTCGAGGTGCAGCCGGTCAGGCAGCAGACGGCCATTACAAGTGCCAGCAGCAGGGCGGTGATTCTGGTTTTCATCAGCAAACGCTTCCTTTCGTTTCGTTGCACATGGGTGTCATGCGCGGTCTCCCTGGGCGTCTGCCCATGCGGAAACAAACGCTCTTGCCTGTTCGATCACGTGGGTGCGGGTCTTGAGGCGCAGAATCACGCCCGGTTTTGTCCCCGCGTCCACCTTCAAGCGGCCCTTGAACTCCGGCCGGGCATACAGTGCCGATACCTTCTGCATATCGAACTGCGCCAGCAGAAACTTCAAACAGCCGTTTTTCTGCGAAATGTCCGTCACGCCGACCTTGCCCGCGTCGCTGCGCAGCAGCGCCACCTGCACGAGCGTGTACACGCTCGGCGGCGGGTCGCCGAAGCGGTCGATGACCTCATCCATGAGGTCGTCGGCCTCCGCCTCCGTGCGCACGAGCGCGATGCGGCGGTAGAGATCCATGCGCTGCTCCTGACTGGGCACATAGCTCTCCGGGATGTTGGCCGACACGGCAAGGTCGGCCGCGCACTCGGCACGCTGCTCGGGCTTTTCGCCGCGCTCTTCGAGCACGGCCTCCTCGAGCAGCTTGAGGTACATGTCATAGCCAACGTCGATCATGTGGCCCGACTGCTCGGCCCCGAGCAGACTGCCCGCGCCGCGGATCTCCAGATCGCGCATGGCGATGCGGAAGCCGGAGTTGAACTCCGCAAACTCGCGGATGGCGCTCAGGCGCTTTTCGGCGATCTCGCTCAGCTCGCGCCCGCGCCGGAACGTCAGGTACGCGCTCGCGCGCCGGTTCGAGCGGCCCACGCGCCCGCGCAGCTGGTGCAGCTGGGCAAGGCCCATGCGGTCGGCGTCCTCGATGATGAGGGTGTTCACATTCGGAATGTCGATGCCGGTCTCGATGATCGTCGTGCAGACGAGGATCTGCGTCTCGCCCGTGACCATGCGCTCCATGACAGTCGAGAGCTGCTCCTCGTTCATCTGGCCGTGCGCTACGTCCACGACCGCGCCGTCGAGCATCTTCGAGATGCGCAGGGCGGTGCGCTCGATGTTTTCAATGCGGTTGTGCAGGTAAAACACCTGCCCGCCGCGCTGCAGCTCGCGGCGCATGGCGTCACACAGCACGTTCCAGTCGTGCTCCATGACGAAGGTCTGCACAGGGATGCGGTCCTGCGGCGGCTCCTCGATGGTCGACATGTCGCGGATGCCGGACAGAGCCATGTTCAGCGTGCGCGGGATGGGCGTGGCCGAGAGCGTGAGCACATCGACCGCGCGGCTCATCTCCTTGATGTGCTCCTTGTGCGCCACGCCGAAGCGCTGCTCCTCGTCGACGATGAGCAGGCCGAGGTTCTTGAACTCGATATTCTTCTGCAGCAGCTTGTGCGTGCCGATCACGAGGTCACACTTGCCCGTGCGCATATCAGAAAGCGTCTGGCGGATCTGCCCCTGCGAGCAAAAGCGCGAGAGCATCCGGATCTCGACCGGGAAACCGTAAAACCGCTGCACGGCCGTCTGATAGTGCTGCTGGGCGAGCACGGTCGTCGGCACCAGAATGGCCGCCTGCCGCCCGTCGAGCACGCACTTCATCACCGCGCGCAGGGCGACCTCGGTCTTGCCGTAGCCCACGTCGCCGCACAGGAGGCGGTCCATGGGCACGGGCTTTTCCATATCGGCCTTGATCTCATCGATGCATCGCAGCTGGTCGTCCGTCTCCGGATAGCCGAAGTGCTCCTCAAACTCCGTCTGCCACGGGCTGTCGGGCGCAAAGGCGTGGCCCTTCGTGCGGCTGCGCGCGGCGTAGAGCGCGGTGAGCTCCTTGGCCATGCTTTTTGCGGCCGCCTTGGCGCGCGTTTTCGTGCGCGCCCACTCCGTGCCGCCCATTTTGGAGAGCTTCACAGGGTGATCCTCGCCCGCGCCGATGTACTTGCTGACCATATCGAGCTGCGTCGCCGGAACATAGAGCGTATCCGCCCCGGCGTAGCTGATTTTGATATAGTCTTTCACCGCGCCGTCGACCGGCATCTGCACAATGCCCGCAAAGCGGCCGATGCCATGGTATTCGTGCACGACGAGGTCGCCGACGGAAAGGTCCGTGTAGGAGTTGATCTTCTCGCGGTTGGACTGCTTTTTGTGCTTTGCGCGCCGCAGACCGGACGCCGCGATCTGCGTGTCCGTGAGGATGGCGAGCCTGGCATACGGAAACTCGATGCCCGCCGAGAGACTGCCCGCCGTGACGAGGCACTGCCCCGGCTCCGGCAGCGCGTCCGGGTGCTCGGCCGCCGCGGCATGGATGCCGTGGCCGTCGAGAAACTCGCACAAAATGCGCGCCCGGCGCATATCGCCCGCCAGCACGACCACGCGGTAGCCGAGATTCTGATAGTGCGCAATATCGTCGGCCGCGGTCTGGCTGCTGCCGCCGTAGGAGGGCAGCTGCTTTGCCGTCAGGCTCACGAGCGTGCGCGCCTCGATGGGGCTGCGGCCAAGCTGCAGCCCGTCGGCCAATACGATGGGCCAGGCCTGGACCCTGCGCATCATGTCGGAAAACGGCTCGTAGAAATTTTCCGCGCGCGCGGCCATCGTGCCGCTGCGCACAAGCAGGGCAATGTCCTCGCGCAGCTGCGCGGTGTATTCCTTTGCGCGCTCGGCGCAGCGCGCCGGCTGGTCGATCAGCACGGCCGCCTCCGGCGCGAGATAGTCCAGCGCCGTGGCAAACGCGTCGTATACAAAGCCCATATACCGGTCTGCCGCCGGGAGCACGCAATCATTGCAGAGCTTTTCCCCGTCGGCCCGCAGGGCCTCGGCGAGCTTTTGCGCCGTGTCGTTGTCTTTTTTTGCGGCGGCACGGTCGGCGAGCTTCTGCAGCTTTTCGCCCAGCGCCGCGCTGCCGCCCGGATACAGCGGCGGCAGGGTCTCCGCCGCCGGCAGAATGCGGCAGCTTTCCAGCGGCTGGGTGCGCCGCTGGCTCTCGGGGTCGAAAAAGCCCATGGAATCCACATCGTCGCCCCAAAACTCCACGCGCACCGGCTGCGGATACGCGGGCGAGAAAAAGTCCAGAATACCGCCGCGACGCGAAAACTGGCCCGGTCCTTCGACCTGTGCCGTGCGCAGATAGCCGCAGCGCAGCAGCGCATCCTCGGCGTCCTCGGGCGGGAGGGAGCTGCCGTCGCGAATCTCAAAGGCCGCCTGCAGCAGTTTTTCCTTCGGCATGGCGCGCTGCAGCAGACCGGAAACCGTGCACACCACGGCCGGCGCCGTACCGGCAGCGAGCGCGTAAAGCGCGCTCAGGCGCTTTTGCTCCGCCTGGCGCGAGACGCTCTCGACCGTGTAAAACGTATAGTCGCGCGCCGTCAGCAGCGGCACATCCTGCCCCAGCAGGGCGGAGAGGTCTTTTTGAAACAGCTCGGCCGCCGCCTCGTCCGGGCACACGGCCAGCACCGGCGCGTCGAGCTGCGCGTGCATCGACGCCGCCAGCAGCGCGCGCGCACTCGCCGGCAGGCCCGAAATGCGCGCAGGAAGCCGCCCACTCTCCAACAATGCCGGGAGGGCGGCTGCTTCCGTATCGCCGAACAGTTGTCCGGCCTGCGCGACCAAGAACAAGACAGCACCTGCTTTATGTAAAAAATCGTGTTTTTTTATCATACCACAACCTGCACAGGAAAAGCAAATCCCATGCACGGCAGATTCTATACCTTATTTATATAATAATTATCTACATTATTGTTGAAATAATCATGAATTTTTGCTATACTGATAGGGCTGATACTGGCGCATCCGCGCAATGAAAAAAATCGAAGGAGCCGAACCTATGGCCACCATGAATTCGCTCACCGATATCTGGTCCGTCGTGATGGACAGCCTCTCGCAGGAGCTGACCCAGACGGCGATCAATACCTGGTTTTCCGATTGTACCCCCATTGAGATCAATAATAATACGCTCATCGTGCACACCACGTCGGATTTTAAGCGCAGCATCATTCAATCGCGCTTTGAAAAAACGATCTGCGCCGTGCTGTACGATCTGTTCTCCTGCCCGTTTGAGCTTGTTGTGCTCGCCGGGGACGATGAGCTGCTCGAGTACCGCGAAAAGCGCCCGTCGTCCGAGGAGATGCCGGAGATGGACGGCTATACGTTCGACCGCTTCATCGTCGGCCCGAGCAACAAGTTCGCCCACGCGGCAGCCATCGCCGTGTCGCAGAATCCCGGCAAGGCGTATAACCCCCTGCTGATCTACGGCAACTCCGGCCTCGGCAAGACGCACCTGCTGCTCGCCATCGGTCAGACCATCCGCCACAACAATCCCTCGGCGAAGATTGCCTACGTCAAGGGCGAGGAGTTCGTCAATCAGATGGTCAAATCCATCGGCACCGGCACGGCTGAAAGCTTCCGCCAGAAATACCGCAATGCGGACCTTCTGCTCATGGACGACATTCAGTTCATCGCCGGCAAGGACAGCACACAAGAGGAATTTTTCCATACCTTCAACTGCCTGTATGAGGCCGGCAAGCAGATCGTCGTGACCTCCGACCGGCCGCCGAAGGAGATGAAGCGCCTCGACGACCGTCTGTGCACCCGGCTCGAGGGCGGTCTGCTCGCAGACGTTCAGCCGCCGGATCTCGAGACGCGCACGGCCATCATCCGCACAAAGGCCGCGCAGTTCGGCATGATTCTCTCCGAGGACGTTGTCAAGTACATCGCGGAAAACATCACGTCGAACGTCCGTCAGCTCGAAGGTGTTGTCAAACGCCTGACCGCTTACCGCGACATTCTCGACGATACGATCACGGTCGATTCCGTCAAGCGCGCCATCCGGGACGTCATCCGCACCGGCACCTACATCCCCACGCCGGAGGTCATCATTGAAGAGTCCGCGCGCTCGTTCCAGCTCACCGGCGCCGACCTGCGCGGGCAGAGCCGCAACAAAAAGACCGCCATGGCCCGCCAGATCGCCATGTACCTCATGCGCAACCTCACGAACCTCCCGCTCAAGGAGATCGGCGAGGAATTCGGCGGCCGCAACCACGCCACCGTGCTCAGCTCCATCCGCAAGGTTGAGGAGCTGCTCAAGTCCGATCCTGAGATTGCCGCCACCGTGCGCGACATCACCAGTAACATCAACTCGAAGAACTGATTTCCACATCCGGCTGTTATTCTAACGTGGAAAGTGTGTGGAAAGCTGTGGAGTCTAAAAATGTAATTTTTCGTCAGTTTTTAAGTTACCAACTTTTCCACAATCTTTTCCACACGGTTTTTCCCGCTGCCGCAAGGTTTTCAGCGGGTTTTCCACCAAACGAACAGCCCTACTACTACTACTAAATTTATGCTTTCTATCTTTCCAATAGACGAAACGTTTCTGATTAAGGAGGCCGCCCATGAAATTTTCCTGTGACAAATACGTTCTGCAGCAGGCTGCCGCATCCGCAGCCCGCGCCGCAGCCGCCAAAAGCCCGATCCCCACGCTCGAGGGCCTGCTCATTGAGGCCGGCGCCAGCGTGCGCATCACCGGCTACGACCTGAAAAAGGCCATTTACACCACCATCGACGCCGACATTCCCGAACCCGGCAGCGTGCTCATCGGTGCGCGCCTGTTCTGCGAGATGCTGCGCCGCATGCCGGACGGCATCGTTACCGTCGAGGCGGAAAACGGCACCGTGTCCGTCCAGTGCGGCAAGGCGGCGTTCAACCTCGTCGGCCTGAGCGCGGACGATTACCCGGACCTGCCGACCGTCGAGGCGGAAAACGGCGTGTCGCTCCCGCAGGACCTGCTCAAGAAGATGATCAACGAGTGCTCTTTCGCCGTGAGCACGAACGAGAGCCGCCCAGTCTACATGGGCACGCTCTTCGAGATTGAAAACAACGTCCTGACCATGGTCTCCGTCGACGGCTACCGGCTGGCGCTGCGGCGGGAAGCGGTCGAAGGTTACGGCGACGACTGCAGCTTCATCGTGCCCGGCACGGCGCTGAGCGATCTCGAGCGCCTGTGCGGCGACAGCGACGAGCGCGTCGTCCTCTCCGTCGGCAGCAAGCACATCTCCTTCACCGTCGGCAATACGGTCATTTTGTCCCGCCGGCTCGAGGGTGATTTCCTCAATTATAAAAAAGCGATTCCGGAGTCGTTCCGCGTCACGGTCAAGACCGCGCGCACGGACCTGCTCGAGGTCGTCGAGCGCGTGTCGCTCATCATCGACAGCAAGAACAATGCCCCCCTGCGCCTGACCTTCCGCAAGGACGCCATCGACTTTGTCTGTACGACGCCGCTCGGAAAAGCGGCCGATTCCTGCCCGTGCGAGGGCGACGGCGGTGATCTGGAGATCGGTTTCAACGATCACTACCTGTCCGACGCGCTCAAGGCCGCGCCCGCGGATGAGATCAACGTCTGCCTGAACACCGGCTCGAGCCCGTGTATCCTCGTCCCGGCCGACGGAAGTGATAACTTTGTGTATATGGTTCTGCCGGTGCGCCTGCGCGCTGGGCAGTAATCCGGGTCTGAAAAACAAGAAATATGGAAAACATTACGATTGAAACGGAATTTATTAAATTGGACGCGCTGCTGAAGTTTGCCGCCCTCACGGCGACCGGCGGCGAGGCCAAGCAGGTCATTGCCGACGGCATGGTTGCCGTCAACGGCGAGACGTGCACCATGCGCGGCAAGAAGATCCGCCCGGGCGATGAAGTGACCTTCGCCGGGCACACGCTGCACGTGCAGCGCGCGCAATGATCGTGCGCAAAATTGCGCTCAACGGCTGGCGCAACTATGAATTTGCCGCGGCGGAGTTTTCGCCCGGCACGAACGTCATCACCGGCGAAAACGCCCAGGGCAAGACAAATCTGCTCGAGGCGGTCTACCTGCTCACGGGCGGAAAGAGCTTTCGCACGCGCTTCGACAAAGAGCTTATCGGCTTTGGCTACACGAGCGCGGAGGTGCTCGCGGACGTGTTCGCCTTCGGGCGGGAACAGACCGTGCGCATCGTGCTCCGGCAGGGGCAGCGCAAGCAGATCTGGCAAAATGGCGTGAAAAAAACCGCCGCCGAGCTCGCTGGAAATTTTGCCGCCGTGCTCTTTTGCCCGGATGATCTGAACATCATCCGCGATGGGCCAGCTGCCCGCCGCCGCATGATGGACATGGCCATCAGCCAGCTGCGGCCGAAGTACGGCGCGCTGCTCGCTGAATACAGCCGGTTATATGACCAGAAGTCCGCCATCCTGCGCGACTGGCACGAAAAGCCGTCCCTGCTCGACACGCTCGACGATTTTTCCGACCAGATGTGCAGGGTCTCGGCCAAGCTCATCCGCTACCGCGCGGCCTATGCCTCGCGGCTGAACATTGCGGCCGCGCCCATCCACGCCGACTTTTCCGGCGGGCGCGACCAATTGACCCTCGCCTACCGCACGGTCAGCACCGTGGCCGACGCGCTCGGCACCGAAAAAGAAATTTACTACGCCCTGTGCGACCATCAGGAGCAGCACCGCCGCGCCGAGCTCGACAGCGGCCAGTGCCTTACCGGCGCGCACAAGGATGATCTGCTCATCGACATCAACGGCCAGAGTGCGCGCGCGTTCGCCTCGCAGGGGCAGACGCGCACGGCGGCGCTGTCGCTCAAGCTCGCCGAGCGGGAGATCTTCCACGACGAGTTTGACGAATATCCCGTGCTCATGCTCGACGACGTGCTCTCGGAGCTGGACGCGCAGCGGCAGGCCTTTGTGCTCAACCGCATCGGCGGCGGGCAGACGCTCATCACCTGCTGCGAGGACGCGCGCATCGCCGAACGCACCGGCGGCCGCGTGCTCACGGTCGAAAACGGGGTGATCCGCTGATGTATCTGCACCTCGGAAATCAGGTCATCGCGCTGCAAAAGAGCGTCATCGGCGTCTTTGACATGGACACCGCCACATGGTCGCACCGCACACGTGAGACACTGGAAAAACTCGAACAGGCCGGGCAGGTGGAAAACGCCGCCGGGGCCGAGCTGCCGAAGTCGTTCGTGCTCTGCTCGCTCGGCAGCGGCCAGACCTGTTATCTCTCCCAGCTCAACACCGCAACATTATATAAACGCAGCAAGGCCAGCGGACTTGAAAATCTCTGACCCGCGGCGCTGCACGGAAGGAAGCAAACCATGCCAGATATTACAGATAAGATCACACAGGAGTACGATGCCAGTCAGATCCAGGTCCTCGAGGGGCTGGAGGCCGTCCGCAAACGCCCGGGCATGTACATCGGCTCCACGTCGTCGTCCGGCCTGCACCACCTGGTGTATGAGATCGTCGACAACTCCATTGACGAGGCGCTCGCGGGCTACTGCAGCCACATCGAGCTCACCATCGAGCCCGGCGACATCATCTGCGTCAGCGATAACGGCCGCGGCATCCCCGTGGACATCCAGCCGCAGACCGGCAAGTCCGCGCTTGAGGTGGTGTTCACCGTGCTGCACGCGGGCGGCAAGTTCGGCGGCGGGGGCTATAAGGTCTCCGGCGGCCTGCACGGCGTCGGCGCCTCGGTCGTCAACGCCCTGTCCGAGTGGCTGGAAGTGAACGTGCACAAAAACGGGAAGATCTATCAGATGAAGTTTTCCCGCGGCGATATCACGCAGCCCATGACCGTCGTCGGCGAGACGGACCACACCGGCACGACCGTGCGCTTCAAGCCAGACCCCGTCATGTTCGAGGACACGGTCTACGACTATGAGACGCTGCACGTGCGCATGCGCGAGCAGGCGTTTTTGAACGCCGGCCTGCGCATCACCATCACCGACCAGCGCGGCGAGGAGCCCGTGAGCGAGTCGATGTGCTATGAGGGCGGCATCCGCGAGTTCGTGGACTTCATCAACAAAAACAAGACCGCGCTGCACCCCGAGGCCATCTATATGGCCGGCGAGCGCAGCGACTCCATGTGCGAGATCGCGCTGCAGTATAACGACGGCTATAACGAGGTCATCGTGTCGTTCGCCAACAACATCCACACGCCGGAGGGCGGCATGCACGAGACCGGCTTCAAGGCCGCGCTCACCCGCGCGCTGAACAACTATGGCAAGAAGTCCGGCATCCTCAAGGAGGGCGACAGCATCTCCGGCGAGGACAGCCGCGAAGGCCTTACGGCGGTTATCTCCGTCAAACTCACGAACCCCCAGTTTGAGGGCCAGACGAAGGCCAAGCTCGGCAACTCCGAGATGCGCACGCTCGTCGACTCCGTCGTGTTCGACCGCCTGTCGCAGTTTCTGGAGGAGAACCCCGCCGTCGGCCGCATGATCATTGAAAAAGCGCTCACGGCCTCGCGCGCCCGCGAAGCCGCGCGCCGCGCCCGCGAAAACATCCGCCGCAAGAACGGGCTCGAGGGCTTCAACATGCCCGACAAGCTGCGTGACTGCAATGACCGCGACCCGTCGCTCACGGAACTCTACATCGTCGAGGGCGACAGCGCCGGCGGCTCGGCCACGCAGGGGCGTGACTCGCGCTTCCAGGCCATCCTGCCGCTCTGGGGCAAGATGCTCAACGTCGAAAAAGCCCGCGCCGACAAGGTCTACGGCAACGACAAGCTCACGCCCGTCATCACGGCGCTCGGCGCCGGGCTGGGCGATGAGTTTGACATCAATAAGCTCCGCTACCACAAGGTCATCATCATGGCCGATGCCGATGTCGACGGCAGCCACATCCGCACGCTGCTGCTGACGTTCTTCTTCCGCTTCATGCGCCCGCTCATCGACGGCGGCTATGTCTACTCCGCCATCCCGCCGCTGTACAAGCTCAACCGCGGCAAGACGTCGCGCGTCGCCTTCTCCGACGAGGAGCGCGACCGTATCTCCGCCGAGATGCGCGGCGACAATCCGAACGCGAAGATCGACATCAACCGCTTCAAGGGCCTCGGCGAGATGGACCCGCACGAGCTCTGGGAGACGACCATGAACCCCGAGACCCGCACGCTCAAGCAGATCACGCTCGAGGACGCTGTGCACGCCGACGAGGTGTTCACCGTGCTCATGGGCGAAAAGGTCGAGCCGCGCAAGGCGTTCATCGAGCAAAACGCCAAGTACGCGGTCAATATTGATATTTAAGGAGGTGTGCAGTCATGGCCAAGGATTATAAACGGGAGGACATTCTCTATCCCGACCAGAAGATCATTCAGAGCGAGCTCGTCCATGAGATGCAGACCTCTTACATCGAGTATGCCATGTCCGTCATCGTCGGGCGTGCGCTGCCGGATGTGCGCGACGGTCTCAAGCCCGTGCACCGCCGCATCCTCTACGCCATGTATGAGGACAATCTGACCTCGGATAAGCCGTTCAAAAAATCCGCCACCTGCGTCGGCGACGTGCTCGGCCGGTACCATCCCCACGGCGACGCGTCCGTGTACGACGCGATGGTGCGTCTGGCGCAGGACTTTTCCATGCGCTACATGCTCGTCGACGGCCACGGCAACTTCGGCTCCGTGGACGGCGACCCCCCGGCTGCCTACCGATACACCGAGGCGCGCCTGTCGAAGATCGCCAACGAAATGCTGCGCGACATCGACAAGGACACCGTCGACTGGGACCCGAACTTTGACGAGACGCGCCGCGAGCCGCGCGTGCTGCCGTGCCGCTTCCCGAACCTGCTCGTCAACGGCAGCTCCGGCATCGCCGTCGGCATGGCAACGAATATCCCGCCGCACAACCTCACCGAGGTCATCAACGCCTGCGTCTGCGTGCTCGAAAACCCGGACGCCACGCTCTCGGACCTCATGCAGCACGTCACGGGCCCGGATTTCCCGACCAGAGGCATCATCGTCGGCCGCAGCGGCATCCGCGCGGCCTACGCCACCGGCCGCGGCCGCATCGTCGTGCGCGCCCGCACCGAGACCGAGACCTGGGGCCACGACCGCATCCGCATCATCGTGACGGAGCTGCCCTATCAGGTCAACAAGCGCCAGCTCATCCAGAATATTTCCGAGCAGGTGCGCGATAAGAAGCTCGACGGCATCTCCGGCCTGCGCGACGAGTCCGACCGCAACGGCATGCGCATCGTCATTGAGCTCAAAAAGGACGCCAACACCCAGGTCGTGCTCAACCGGCTCTTCGCCCAGACGCAGATGCAGACCACGTTCGCCGTGAACATGCTCGCGCTGGTCGATAACCAATCGCAGCCGAAGATCCTGTCCCTGCGGCACATTCTCGACGAGTACCTCACCTTCCAGGAAGAGATCATCGTGCGCCGCACGAAGTTCGATCTCAAGAAAGCGCTCGAGCGCGCGCATCTGCTCGAGGGTCTGCTCATCGCCGAGGAGAACATCGACGAGGTCATCCGCATCATCCGCGAGAGCTATGACAATGCGAAGGAAAACCTCATGCAGCGCTTCAGCCTCTCCGACGTGCAGGCGCAGGCCATTCTCGACATGCGGCTCAAGGCCCTGCAGGGTCTCGAGCGTGAGAAGCTGCAAAACGAGTATGACGAGCTGGAAAAGCGCATCGCCTACTTCCGCGAGCTGCTGGCCGACCCCGAAAAGGTCAAGGCCGTGCTGCGCGACGAGCTCATTGCCATCCGCGACAAGTACGGCGACGAGCGCAAAACGGAAATCCAGGACATCGAGGACGACATTGATATCGAGGACCTCATCGAGGAAGAGCAGTGCGTGTTCACGCTCTCGCACGGCGGCAACATCAAACGTGTGCCCGTCGACGAGTACACCGCGCAAAAGCGCGGCGGCAAGGGTGTGCGCGCGGCGACGCTGCGCGACGAGGACTATGTGGACACCGTGTTCACCGCCTCGACGCATGACTACATTCTCTTCTTTACCAACCGCGGCCGCTGCTACCGCAAGAAGGGCTACCTCATCCCCGAGGCCGGTCGCACCGCGCGCGGTGTGAACATCGTCAACTTCATTCAGGTGGAGAAGGACGAAAAGGTCAACGCCATGCTGCACGTGCGCGAGATGGACGACGATTCGTTCCTCGTCTTTGCCACGCGCAGCGGTACCGTCAAGCGCATGCCGCTGTCTGCCCTGCGCAACATCCGCACGAGCGGCATCCGTGCGCTCACGCTCGATGAGGGCGACGAGCTCATCAACGTCATGCGCACCGACGGCGGTCAGAACATCCTCATGGCCACCCACAACGGTCAGGCCATCTGCTTTGCCGAGACGGACGTGCGCCCCATGGGCCGCGAGGCCGTCGGCGTGCGCGGCATCCGCCTCAGGGACGGCGACTGGGTCGTCGGCGCCGAGATCGCGCAGCCGGACGCGGGCGTGCTGTCCATTACCGAAAACGGTTATGGTAAGCGCACGCCGGCCGCCGATTACATCCGCGGCGGCGAGGAACCGCAGCACCGCGGCGGCTCCGGCATGAAAAACTACAACATCACCGACAAGACCGGCCCGGTCGCGGCCGTCAAGGTCGTGCAGGATAGCGACGACGTGCTCGTCGTCTCGGACGACGGCGTCATCATCCGCATGGAGGCCGCCGGCATCTCCGAGCTCGGCCGCGCGACGCAGGGCGTGCGCATCATGCGCCTGTCCGAGGGTGCGCGCGTCATCTCCGTCGCGCTCACCGACCGCGCCGAGAGCGAGGACACTGCCCCCGCCGAGGAGCCCGAGGCATGAAGCAGGTCACCATCTATACCGACGGGGCCTGCTCCGGCAATCCCGGCCCCGGCGGCTGGGGCGCCATCCTGAGATACGGCGCGCACGAAAAGGAACTCTCCGGCGGTGAACCGTCCACGACGAACAACCGCATGGAGCTGCTCGGCGCGATCACCGCGCTGCAGAGCCTGCGCGAGCCGTGTCAGGTGTCGCTGTATACGGACAGTCAGTATCTCGCCAACGCCATCAACCTCGGCTGGCTGCGCGGCTGGAAGCAGAAGGGATGGCGCCGCAAGGATGGCGAGCTGAAAAACGCCGACCTTTGGCAGACGCTCGACGGGTTGCTCCAGACGCACACCGTGCAGTTTTTCTGGGTCAAGGGCCACGCCGACAATGTGTACAACAACCGCTGCGACGCTCTGGCCGTCGCGGAAAGGGAGAAGTTTGCATGACAGAGCCGAACGAACCGAAGATCGTCCATTTTCCGCCGCGGGCACAGGCACCGGTGCAGGACACGGCCGGCAACTGGGAGCCGGATGAGCAGCTGTTCGGTCTCGAGCAGCTGCTGCAGCAGCTGCCGCCGATCCGCAAGCTCCACCTCGAACGGGGCAGGCTCAAGGATCTCGTGCGCCTGTATCCGGACATGAAGCGCGAGTTTGCCGCGCCCGAGCTGCTGCCGCAGGCCGTGATCGCCACGGCGATGGTGCGCCGGCGCATGGAGCTGCTGCTCTTCCGCTCGGACGACAAGCGCGAGGCGGGCTATGCGCTCGTGACGGTCTGCTCGCCGTATGGTTACGTGCTCGTGCACGCGCTCACGATCTATCCGTTCCTGCGCGGGCAGCTGCTTGGCCGCGTGGCCATAGAGCTCATCGCGCGCTGCTACGCCGGCAAGAAGGGCATCCTCTACTGCCTGAGTCGCACGTGCGTGGCGCTGACGGAGCGCGAGCGGCTGCTCGCGAAAAACGGCTACCGCGACACGGGCTTCCGCTTCCGCTGGGACGGGCAGCCGGCGGCGCTGTATCTGCGCCCGTGCCAGAGCACGGAGGACATCACGCCCGTGGCGCAGCTGCTGCTGCGGGATCTGTACGGCGATCTGCTGCCGCCGGTCAACGCGCGGCGCATGATCCAGCCGGAGGCATAAACAGGAGGACGATATGGGACAAAGTGTAGATCTCCGCGTGCTGACTGCGGAGGAATTCGGGCCGTTCCGGGAGCGCAACATCGCGCGCTACGCGCAGGAGCTGCTCTTCGCCCGCGCCACGGACACGGAGGAGCACGCGCTCACCGAGGCGCAGGGCGCGCTCGACGAGATGCTGCCGCAGGGCGCGGACACGCCGCACAACTACCTGCTCGCGGCGCAGTCCGGCGGTGAGACCGTCGGCGAGCTCTGGTGCGACACGACTGAGCCGGAGACGGTGTTCATCAACGACTTTTTCGTCTATCCGGCCTGCCGCGGCCACGGCTGGGGCAATGCGATGCTCCGCGCCGTGGAGGAGCTGGCGGCTGCGCAGTCGTTCGAGCAGGTCGTCACGCACGTATATCACACCAACCGCATCGCGCTCGAGATGTTCGAGGCGGCCGGCTTCACGCAGATCGGCCCGCCGAAGGGCGGCAACATCTTTCTGCGCAAGCGGTATATGCGCTCACCGTTTCTGGTGTAATGGAAAATGGACCCCCCTCCGCGCAGCTCAGGCAGCGCGGAGGGGGGTCCTATAAGGTTTGGCAGTATTTTTATGCTTTGCATAAAAATACTGCCCCCGGCTGAGATGGGACCGGAGGCAGACCCGCTGCTGCGGGAAGGGGGGAACGCGGCGCACAGGGTGGAGAAGGATGGAAGGAAGTTGCCTGGATGGGGGCAATGGAATCTTGCGCCGCAGGGAAGAAAGCAAATGGGTCAGGATGCGTAGATCCTGCCGACGATCCGGGTCGCGAGCCCGGTCGGCAAAATGCGCATGAGAAACACGAACAGGGCATATTTGTGCCCCATCGTGCAGATGAGCTTCGCGCGCTTTTGCGTGGCGCGCCGGGCCACGAACTGGCCGGCGAATTCGGCGGTCATGCCGGTCTGCTCGTCGTGCTCCATCACGGCGACGGAGCGCGCGATGCGGCCGTGATAAACATCGTCGCCGTCGCAGCTCTTGTGCCGCGCGGTGGTGAAGCCGGTGGCAATGTCACCCGGCATGATGACGCAGACCTCGATGCCGAAAGGGCGTACCTCACTCGCGAGCGCGAGCGAATACGTGCGCACGGCGGCCTTGGAGGCCGAGTAGTACGCCTGAAACGGAATGGCGATCGGCGCGGCAACGGAGCTCATGTTCACGATGCGGCCGCCGCCCTGCTGCCGCATGACGGGCAGGACTGCGCGGTTCATGTTCACCATGCCGAAAAAGTTCACATCGAACTGCCGCCGGGCCTCCTGCGTCGGCGTGAACTCGATTGCGCCCGAGATGCCGAAGCCCGCGTTGTTGATGAGAATGTCGATGCGCCCCTCGCGGCGCAGGACCTCCGCCACGGCGGCGTCCACCTGCGCCTCGTCCGTCACGTCCGCCTGCAGGTGCGTCACGCCCGGCTCCGCGTTTTCGGCGCGGCGGCTGAGCTCATACACGTTCAGACCGCGGCTGCGCAGGGCGCGCGCGGCGTGCAGGCCGATGCCCGAACTGCCGCCGGTGATGACGGCTACACGCGCTTCGGTGGTGGATGACATGGAGATCGCCTTCGTTTTCTTTGAATTTTTTAAGTATCTGACAGCATACTAGCAGACCATACGAAAAATTGCAAGGGACAACTTGTGAACTTTTCTTGACCTCGGTCACGGCCCGCCCCCGTGCCCATTGACGCATGGCCGGATTTTGGGTATACTGTTCGGAGAAAATATAGACAGATCAGGCGGCGCGGGCTCATCCGGCGCCATGGGAGAATGTATGCATCTGAGTAAACAAATTGAATCCATGTATGACGACGCGGTGCGCATCCGCCAGGACCTGCACCGCATTCCCGAGATCGGCTTCCAGCTGCGCGACACGCAGGCCTATGTCCTGCGCGAGCTGCGGCAGTGCAACCCCGACCGCATCGAGACGCTGGCCGTATGCGGTGTGAAGGCCGTGTTTTTCGCCAAGGACGCCGAGACAACCATCGCCTTTCGTGCCGATATGGACGGCATCCACAATGACGAGGCCAACGACGTGCCCTACTGCTCGCAGCACCCCGGCAGCATGCACGGCTGCGGCCACGACGGGCACATGACCATTCTTTTGCTCCTTGCGCGCTGGATCGCCAAAAATCGCGCCCATATTCATTGTAATATTGTTCTGCTGTTCCAGCCCGGCGAAGAGGGCTGGGCCGGTGCGCGGCGCATGATCGACGACGGCGCGCTCGAAAACCCGAAGGTGGACCGCATCTACGGCCTGCACCTGTGGCCGACCGTGCCGAAGGGCAAAATCGGCGTGCGCTGGGACTCTCTCATGGCGCAGACGAGCGATTTTGAGATCACCGTCCACGGCAAGAGCGCCCACGCCTCCACGCCGCAGATGGGCATCGACGCCATCGTCGTCGCGGCCGAGCTGATCACGATGGTGCAGACCGTCATCACGCGCGATGTGGATCCGCACCAGGACGCGCTGCTCACGCTCGGTAAGATCCAGGGCGGCACGTCGCACAACGTCATCGCCGAGGAGGTCACGATCAGCGGCACGCTGCGCGTGTTCAGCAACGAGCTCTACCGCACCCTCAGCCACAAGATCGCCGCGCTCATGCAGGGCCTCGAGACGGCCACCGGCGCCCAGATCGACATGGACCGCAAGGTCCGCTACCCCAGCGTGCGCAACCCGCGCGAGCTGGTGGAGCAGTTTTACACCGTGTTCGATTCCATGGACGATACGGTCCTGGTCGAGCCCGTCATGGCGGCGGAGGATTTTGCCGAATACCAGCAGGAGATTCCGGGCCTGTTTTTCTTCCTCGGCGTGCAGGAGCCGACCGGTACCGCCCCGCTGCACAGCAGTCATTTCAATTTCGACGAGCGCGTTTTGCTGACCGGCGTCGAAACGTTCAAACGGATACTGGAGTGTGAGTCAAAATGTACGAAGAAAAAATAATCCCCCCGAAAAAGTCCATGCCGCAGGCCGTGGACGGCACGCTGCGCAAGTTCGCCCTGCGCGTGCCGGAGGTCATCTATCAGTGCAGCGGCATCATGGTCTTTGGCAAGCGCATCAAGTCGCTCGTGTTCTCGACCGACCTGTCCATCATCAAAAACGTGAACGCCGACGCCATCATCGCGGTCTACCCGTTCACGCCGCAGCCGATCATCACGCAGGCGCTGCTGCTCGCGGCCGATATTCCGGTGTTTGCCGGCGTCGGCGGCGGTCTCACGCAGGGCCAGCGCGTGGTCAATCTCGCCATGTTCGCCGAGATGCAGGGCGCGACCGGCGTCGTGCTCAATGCGCCGACGGCCAGCGCCGTCGTCTCGCACGTGGCCGAGACGATCGACATCCCTGTCGTGCTCACGGTCGCGCGCGCGGACACGGACTTTGACGAACGCATCAAAGCCGGTGCCGACATCTTCAACGTTTCCGCCGCGGCGGAGACGCCCACCGTCGTGCGCCGCATCCGCGAGCAGCACCCCGACGTGCCCATCATCGCGACCGGCGGCCCGACGGATGAGAGCATCCTCGAGACCATTCAGGCCGGCGCCAATGCCATCACGTGGACGCCGCCGTCCAACGGCGAGATCTTCCGCGACATCATGGCGGCCTACCGCGACAATAAGCCGCACCCCTGACCCGGTGCATAGAAAAACCGACCCGAACAAGCGTTCGGGTCGGTTTTTTGCGCTCATCGCAGCAGCTGTCCGTCCGCGGGGTAAAACTGCAGCACATCCTGCACGGTCCGGAATGCGCCCGTGTCGCCCCAGGCGGCCGTCAGGCGCTTTTCCATCGCCGTCACGACGGGGTACTGAAGCCAGGTTTGCTGGTGCACGTAATACTCCCCGCTGCTGAGGATATAGCCGTCGCGCGCCTCTGTGGTGGAGTAGGCGACATAGCCGCGCGCGCTCTCTGCGTGCCGCGGCAGGGAAAAGGCGGCGAACAGGTCGGTATTCGTCTGCTCGCCCCAGAGGACGGTGTTCGCGGTGAACGTCTGCGCGCCCAGCGAGGCGTAGGGCGCGGCGAATGTCTGCCCGCCGCGGTCATACAGCACGCGCCCGGTCACATCCCCGGCGGCGGACCATCCCTCCGGGATGCTCCGGCAGGCCGGGCGGATCTGGATCGCCTCCGTGCCGTAGAAGCCGGGGTCGGTCGTCCAGAGGAAGTGGTGGAACACCATCCACGTCTCCCGCTCGCCGGGGAGCTGCACGGCCACGCCGGTCAGGCGCAGCTCCTTGACGTCGTAGACCGTGTCCTGCACGTAATAGCGCTCATTTTCCTCATTGCAGGCTTCCCACAGCACGTTTCTGCCGTCGTTGACCGGGTAATCCTCCACCTCGGCCACGACGCGCAGCGCACCGTCACAGGCGGCGATGTCCTCCGGCGTGAGATCGTTGAGCACAGCCTCCGGAAAGCCGAGATCCAGCAGCTGCTGCCGGATCGCCGCCGTCTGCGTCTGCTTGGACGTGTCCGCGGGCTGCCAGTCCATCCGGTAGCTGCTGCCGAAGAGATACCCGAGCGTGCAGCCGATGCCCAGCACCGCAGCAATCACGAGCACGAGGCACCGGTCCGTCACCCGCACCGGCCCCGGCGCGATGGCGTATCCGGCCTCGTCCAGCACGCCGGACAGCCGGCAAAGGCTGCGGAGGATGCACCCGTAGCCCACGAGCATGGCGATCGGCACGATCCAGCCCATGTAGTGGACGGCGGCGAGGACGCACACGAGCGCGTACCACACGATCAGCGCGAGCGCGCCGCCGGCCTGTGCGGGCAGGCCCGCCTTTTTCTGCACCGCCAGCAGCCCCCGCCAGAAGCAGAAGTACAGGGCGAGGAGCAGCACCGCGTTCCCGGCTGTGAACGCGGTCGTGACGGCGGGCGTGAACACGGCGCTCTGCAGGATCGTCGTGTTCAGGATCAGCGTTGCGAAGAAATAGACTGCGCGGACCACGGTGATGGCAAAGCAGCTGCCGAGCCAGCGGTTTTCCCGCCGCAGCGTGCGAAAGCCGAGCAGCAGCAGCACCGTGCCGACGGCGGGGAGGATGT
>CAKTNQ010000018.1:0-29020 GCA_934589185.1 uncultured Oscillospiraceae bacterium
AGAGCGAGCGCAGGAAGTCGAGCTTCATCGGTGCTTTCAGATTGCTGCCGCCGCAGACGGCGGTCTCCGTCTTTGCAGTGTTCATATTTCCGTCCCGCCTTTCTCAGTTGCCCCGCGTCGCGCCCCAGGGAAAGCCCTTGGCGCCGCCGTGGTAGATCACGCGCCGCACATTCAAAAACGCGCAGCGGCCGATGCGCGCCACGCTGTCGGGGATGACGACCGTGTCCAGATTGCTGCACTGGTAAAACGCCTCGTCGTGGATCTCGCGCACGCTGTCCGGGATGACGATGCCCATCAGGCCGATGCAGCGCGAGAACATGCCCTCCGGGATGACGGCGAGACCGCGCGGCAGATTGGTACTGCGCAGGTGCACCTTATCATAAAATGCATAGGGCTCGACCGTCTCGATGCTGTCCGGGAGGATGAGCGTGTCCAGATACGTATAGGAGACCATAGCGTAGGACGCCAGAGCGCGCACGCGCACCCCATCGACCGACGACGGCAGTTCGAGCACCGTGCCGGCGTTGAAGCAGCCGTCCGTGCCGATGCGGCCGGTCTCCGCGTCAAAGACAAAATTCTGCGCCGCCGCCTGCGCCGCCGTCACGGGGTGGGTGTCCCACGGGCGGTCGCGCAGCCAGGTCTGAATGTCCGCCTGCGTGCGCTCTCGCTTTCGCGTCAGGTAGTCCTGCATCTGCTGCAGGCCGCACTGCTGCGAGAAAAAGACCGCCAGATCCTCGGCCTCCAATGGAATGGAAAAGCCCTGCGGCAGCGCAAGCCCCAGCTGCATGGTCAGGATGCGGCGGATATCGGCGCACGCATCGTCATAACGCGAGAGCACCTTCTGATCGCAGACGAAGGGCACATCCAGCCGCGAGGCCTCGATGCCGCCGGCCGTCAAAAGCCCTGCAAAGCCATGGGCGCGGTCCAGGATCTTTTTCACGTCGCGAAACTGCGTGCTCTGGTAAAGAAGCATCTCCATCACGAGGCCCTCCGTCAAATTGTTATTAATCTATCATACAGGCGTGAGGGCCTTCCTTCTGTAACCTTTGCTGCACAGAAAGCGGTTTCCTTGTCTCTTTTCCGGCGCTTTGGGCAATTTTTGCACACGGTGTACATAGTTTATTCACTGGACAGTTCTTTCCTGTTGTGGTAAACTCAAGTTACGTTACACGAGTCCCAAAAGTGCACACATTTTACGAAGATTAAGGAAGCGGTCACATGAATGAAGTGAAAAGCCCCAAAAAGCCGATGATGTATTATTACGCCATCGTCATTCTCGTGATTCTGGCGCTCAACTTTCTGGCGGTGCCCTGGCTGAGCCAGCGTCAGGTCAAGGAGGTCGACTACGGCACGTTTATGACCATGACGGAAAATCAGGAGATCGGCCGTGTGGAGGTGCAGAACAATCAGATCCTCTTCACGAACAAAGACGACACCCAGATCTACAAGACCGGCCTGATGGACGATCCCGACCTCATCTACCGCCTGAAGGACTCCGGCGCGGAGTTCTCGAGCGAGATCGTCGAGCAGATGTCGCCGTTTTTGTCGTTTCTGCTGACATGGCTGCTGCCGATCGTGGGTTTTGTCGCCCTCGGCCAGTTCATGCTCAAGCGCATGACGAACAAGGCCGGCGGCCCGAACTCCATGATGTTCGGGCTCGGCGGCTCGAACGCAAAGGTCTACGTCAAGTCGGCCGAGGGCATCAAATTCTCCGACGTCGCCGGTGAGGACGAGGCCAAGGAAAACCTGACCGAGATCGTCAACTACCTGCACGACCCGGCAAAGTATCAGGACATCGGCGCGTCCATGCCCAAGGGCATCCTGCTCGTCGGCCCTCCGGGAACCGGCAAGACGATGCTGGCCAAGGCCGTTGCCGGCGAGGCAAACGTGCCGTTTTTCTCCATCTCCGGTTCGGAATTCGTGGAGATGTTCGTCGGCATGGGCGCCTCGAAGGTGCGTGACCTGTTCCGGCAGGCCAAGGAGAAAGCCCCCTGCATCGTGTTCATCGACGAGATCGACGCCATCGGCAAAAAGCGCGACGGGCAGCTCGGCGGCAACGACGAGCGCGAGCAGACGCTCAACCAGCTGCTGACCGAGATGGACGGCTTCGAGGGCAACAATGGCGTCATCATCCTCGCCGCCACGAACCGCCCCGAATCGCTCGACCCCGCGCTCACGCGGCCCGGCCGCTTTGACCGGCGCGTGCCCGTGGAGCTGCCCGACCTCAAGGGCCGCGAGGAGATCCTCAAGGTGCACGCCCGCAAGATCAAGGTCGCCGAGGACGTGGACTTCGGCCAGATCGCGCGCATGGCCTCCGGCGCATCCGGTGCGGAGCTCGCCAACATCGTCAACGAGGCCGCGCTGCGCGCCGTGCGCGACGGCCGCCGCTTCGCCACGCAGTCCGACCTCGAGGAGAGCATCGAGGTCGTCATCGCAGGCTATCAGAAGAAAAACGCCATCCTCACCGATCATGAGAAGTGGACGGTCGCCTATCACGAGATCGGCCACGCGCTCGTCGCCGCATTGCAGACGCACTCCGCCCCCGTGCAGAAGATCACCATCATCCCCCGCACGTCCGGCGCGCTGGGCTACACCATGCAGGTCGAAGAGGGCAACCACTACCTCATGACGAAGGAGGAGCTGGAAAACAAGATCGCCACGCTCACCGGCGGCCGCGCGGCCGAAGAGGTGCGCTTCGGCGTCATCTCCACCGGCGCGTCCAACGACATCGAGCAGGCGACGAAGCTCGCCCGCGGCATGATCACGCGCTACGGCATGAGCGAGGCGTTCGACATGGTCGCACTCGAGACGGTCACGAACCAGTACCTCGGCGGCGATGCCTCCCTCGCCTGCTCGGCCGAAACGCAGACGCAGATCGACCATCAGGTCGTCGCGCTCGTGAAAAAGGAGCACGCCAAGGCCGTCGGCATCCTCACGGAAAACCGCGCCAAGCTCGACGAGCTGGCCAAGTACCTTTATGAAAAGGAGACCATCACCGGCGAAGCGTTCATGGCCATTCTTGACCGCGCCTGACGGGCTGCGATGCGGTCGTGCAGCGATCCTGAATCCCCACGCGAAAGGAGGACCACCGCAACCGTATGAACGAAAAACTGAAAGAAAAAGTCAAGGAATCTCTCTCGAGCGTGCTGCCCATCACTCTGATCGTGCTGGTGCTGAGCGTCACGCTCGTCCCGATGGAGATCGGCACGCTGGCGCTGTTTCTGACCGGCGCCGTGCTGCTGATCGTCGGCATGGGATTTTTCCAGCTCGGCGCCGAAATGTCCATGACCCCGCTCGGCGAGGGCGTCGGCAGGACGCTGGCGAAGCGCGAGAAGGTCATTCTGGTCGTGCTCGTGGCGTTCGCGCTCGGGACGATCATCACCATCGCGGAACCAGATCTGCAGGTGCTGGCAAACCAGGTCGCGTCGATCCCCAACAGCGTGCTGATCTGGACGGTCGCCGTCGGCGTAGGCGTCTTTCTGGCGCTGGCCGTGCTGCGCATTTTGTTCCGCGTCTCGCTGGCAAAATGCCTGCTGGCAGCCTATGCGCTGCTGTTTGTGCTGACGCTGTTTTCCCCGAAGGAGTTTCTCGCCGTCGCATTCGACGCCGGCGGCGTCACGACCGGGCCCATCACCGTGCCGTTTATCATGGCGCTGGGTGTCGGCGTGTCGGCCATCCGCAGCACGCAGGGGCACGATGACGACAGCTTCGGTCTCGTCGCGCTGTGCAGCGTCGGGCCGATTTTGATGGTGCTGCTGCTCGGCATCTTCTACCACCCGACGGACGCAGCCTACTCTGCCGTAGAGATCGCGCCGGTCATCACGACGCGCGACGTGGCGCAGCAGTTCGCGCTCGGCTTCCCGGGCTATGCCGAGGAAGTGCTGCTGAGCATCCTGCCGATCGCGGCGGTGTTCGTGTTGTTCCAGCTGCTGACGCACTACTACCGGCGGCGGCAGCTGCTGCGCACGGGTGTCGGCTTTCTGTATACGGTCATCGGCCTGATCCTGTTTCTGACCGGTGTGAACGTCGGCTTCACGCCCGTGGGCAATCTGCTCGGTTCGGGTCTGGCCGGCAGCGCGTACCGCTGGGTGCTCATCCCGATCGGTGCGCTCATCGGCTACTACATCGTCAAGGCGGAGCCTGCCGTGCAGGTGCTCAATAAGCAGGTCGAGGACGTCACCGGCGGCACCGTGTCGCAGAGCATGATGAACACGGCGCTGTCCATCGGCGTCGCCTGCGCGGTGATGCTGTCCATGGTGCGCGTGCTGACCGGCATCAGCATCTACTGGATCCTCGTGCCCGGCTACGCGCTCGCGCTCATCCTCGCGCGGTTCGTGCCGTCCGTGTTCGTGGGCATCGCCTTCGACTCCGGCGGCGTTGCAAGCGGGCCCATGACCTCTACCTTCCTGCTGCCGCTGGCCATGGGCGCGTGCACCGCGCTCGGCGGCAACGTCGTCACGGACGCTTTCGGCGTCGTGGCGCTCGTCGCGCTCGCCCCGCCGGTGGCGATCCAGATCATGGGCGTCCTTTACGTACATAGATCCAAAGCCGTGGCGCAAAACAAAGCTGACCTGCTGTCCGATGACGGCGTCATCGACCTGGAGGACGAAGAGATATGATACATGCCGAAAACCGACTCGCACCGCGCATGGTGCTCATCATTACCAACCATGAATACCGCCGCAAGCTCGAGCAGACGTTTCAAAACTTCCGCATCCCGATCTATTACCAGTGCCAGGGGCACGGCACCGCGCCGTCGGAGATGCTCGACATCTTCGGTCTGAGCGGCAGCGGCCGCCTGCTCACGATCGGGCTGCTGCCGAAATTTCTCGTGCGCGACCTGCTCGACGCGCTGCAGCAGCGCATCCCGCTGCACAAACGCGGCGGCGGCATCGTGCTGACGATCCCGGTCACGGGGTTGCAGCGGCCGATGCTCCAGCTCCTGAACGACCAGGCGCGCGAGACGATAGAACAGAAGATCGAAGAAAGGGTGGATAGCGATATGTCCGATATGCAGACCAGCGCAGGTTACGCCGCCATCTGGGTCGCGCTCAGCAACGGCTACAGCAGCGACGCGATCGACGCGGCCAGAAGCGCCGGTGCCATGGGCGGAACGATCCTCAAGGGCCGGCGGCAGAACTCCGAGCGCATCAGCCAGAAGCTCGGCATCTCCATGCAGGAGGAAGAGGAGTTCGTCGTCATCGTCACGCCGCGCGAAAAGAAGGCCGCCGTCATGAACGCAATCAGCGACGCCTGCGGCCTGCGCACGGACGCGCACGGCATCATCCTCTCGCTGCCAGTAGACGAGGTCATCGGCCTCGAGACCGGCGAAAACATGCTGTAACATTCCAAATAGCAATTGCAAATGCCGCAGGCAGCCGCCTGCGGCATTTTTGCGTCTGTGCACACATATCCCGCCCAAAACGGCAAATCCTAAGGAAAAATGAAAAAGGAGCCGGAGCCTATGGACTTTCTTTGGACCGACGGCACAACGCACACGCCGGGCGAGCCGCTGCGGGAGGATGTGCACACCGAGGTGTGCGTGATCAGCGGCAGCATGACCGAGACCATCCGCGAGCGCTGCGACGCACACGTGCACCTGCGCCTGACGCAGGCAGGCCGCACGATCCTCGTCTGCGAGAGCGATCGTGCGGCCTACGAGCGGCGTATTTAATTTTGCTTATCCGCGCCGTCGGAAAAGCGATAGATCTCACGCAGCCAGATCGACGCCGAGAGCGCCTGCGCACTGGCCGGCACGTCCAGGTCCGTTTCCATGAGCTCCGAAATTTTCTTGAGCCGGTAATGCAGCGTGCTACGGTCGACATACAGCGCCTTTGCGGCCGCCGTCGGCGTATTGAAGCACCGGCTATATTGCCAGAGCGTTTGCAGCATGTTGTTATTCCCGCTTTCCGCGTCGAGTTCCCGCAGACGCTCCACGTCCGACAACACAAACGCCTGCGCGCCGAAGCGGTCCGCCGCGTTGCACAGCAAAAGCTGCGTGTAGTTTTCAAAAAACGGAAACACGTACTTGGAGCTGGCCGTGTGTTCGCCGATCTTCAGCAGCTCCCGCGCCTGCTTTTTAAAATAGTGCCGCTCTTCGAGCGTATCAAACCGGTCGGACAGGCCGGCGCGGAGCTGAAACTGATAGGAGAAATTCTCCAGCTCACTGAAGCAGCTGCGGTCACAGGCATAGAAGAACGCATACAGGGTGCCGCGGCTGACGATGGAAAAGCTGTCCGGAAAATGCTCCTTCATTTCCGCGAGTGCCTGCGTATAGTCCCCCTCCGCCTGCTGCGGATCGCGGCTGCGAAATGCGCAGATGGAAAACGGCGGGCAAAACCGGCTCATCGTCTCGCTGCTCAGCAGCGCGCCATACTGCAGCTTGAACTGCGCCAGTGACATGCTGCCGGACGCCGGAGAATCGAACACGATCAGCTCGCGCGCGACCGTCGTCTCCACGCCGCCGTCGAGCGCCGCCGCGCCGCTGCTCTCATCCGCCAGCTGGCTCGCGCAGAGGCTCGCAAGCAGCGGCGCGGCCTGCTCGGCCAGCGCCAGCTGCGCCTCCGTGCTGCATTTGATCGCCAGCAGCCACATCGGCTGCCCTTCTTTTCCGGTTGGATAGAAAACCGTGAAAAACGGATCGTCCGCGCTCGGCCTCCAGACCACCGCCGTCTGCCGATGGAAGATCTCGCGCAGGGCGGTCTGCTCCGCCTCGTCACCCATGTAGCAGATCACATCCTCACCGCTCTCATACAGATGCGGAAAATACACCGTCAGCAGCTGATCGGCCGAATACAGCAGCGGCCGGTAATCGCAGGAGAGGACAAACACATTCAGCCCTGTACGCAGGCGCACATGCTCCAGGATCTGACGCAGCGGTTTTTCCGCCGTAAGATCATCAAACAGAATCTTCTCAAAGTCGATGCAGGTCGCTGTGGTGTTCATAGGCGTTCCTCCCGATCGTGCGTATCCGTTTTTGCATCCTCCGTGCGCAGCAGGTCATAGATATGCAGGCCGGTGCGCAGCTGGATCAGCGTGTCATAATCCTCCAGGTCCAGTCCAGTGATGCTGCCGATGCGCTCGAGTCGGCTGCGGACCGTATTGGGGTGCAGGTTGAGCGCGTGTGACGTTGGGGACAGATGCATGGAGTTGCCGAGATAGCATGAGAGCGTGGGAATATAGTCCTTCCCCTCCTGCGCGTCCAGCTTTGCCAGCTTCTGCAGCACATACGGCAAAACGGCAGCCTTGCCGTAATGCTCGATCGAGTAATAGCCGATGATATCCGGATAGTTTTCCACAAAGGAGGAAACGTGCTCACTGCGGCCGAGCGCGGTGTTGACCGTCTGCGTAAGCGTTGCCTGCAGCTTGTGCTGCGGCAGCGTGCGGATGTCATAAAACACATCGGAAAAGCTGACGTAATAGTCCGTCTGCAGCGCGACGGCGCGCAGATGCCGATTGATCATCACCCGCGCCGTGTCACTGTCCATTCCGGCAACCAGCAAATACAGATAGCGCGACTCGCTGGCGCAGCCGATGACCTGCGGCTGTGTGCGGCAAATATGGCCCAGAACATACTGCAGCTCCGCCTCATTCACGACCGGGCTCATGAGCATCACGAACAGATACGGCGGGGCAAAGTGCTTCCCGTAGGCGTCGAGCACCTTGTAATCCGGCTTGTCCCGCATCAGCAGATGGCTCACATACTGCTCCGGCGCGAGCACATCCGTGCGCTGCTCGTCATTGAGAATCCGCCCGAGCGTCTTGGCCAGCATCGCCTCGATCACAGACATCTCCTCCATGTCGCTGCCGGCCTGCGGTGCCATGCCGATATAGCCGTAGAGGAAATCGCGGCAGATGATCGGGCAGCAGATCTGGGGCAGCTCGGCGCAGGTGCCCCACGAGATCTCCGTCGGCGCGCGATTGCGGTAGATCACTTCCTGATAGTCGCGCAGATTCTGCAGGACCTTCTTCTTCGGACAGGTGCCGTATTCCACGATCTCTTCCCAGTCCTCGAAATAAAACGGGCGCGGAAAGGCATACGCGATCAGCGCAATGGTCTCATCAAAGGCGATCAGCGGGATCTGGATCTTTGCATAAACAGCATTGAGCAGCGTCGTCGCATCCTGGTGATACAAGATCGCATCGATACACAGCCGCCGAACCACATCGATTTTCGCTTCCGTTTGCATGCCGGTCTCCCCTTTTCCGAAAGTTTCTCTAAAACAGTGTCCATTATATTGTACCGTTAATAATTTGTCAAATGTCGTTTTTCATCATTTTTGTCGCAGAATGTCATTTTCGTGGAAAAGATGGCGTTCCGGTTTCCACGCATCTGTTATGCGCAGAACATTTGTTGTGCAATTGTTACAAAACCGAGCGTCGAAATTGTGTCAATTAACAAAACTGGCTTCGAGTGCCGTTTTTCATGTGTGAAATCCGTGAAAAATGTGGGGTATGAAATCCGCGAAGTCCACATAGTTCGTGAATTGACAAACAATCTTTTTCCCTGCTACTATTTTGCCATGCAAGGCGAGCAGCTCTGCTCTGCCGGTTTCGGTTTTTACTGCAGGAAGACCGTACCGCGCACAACGGACTGCACTGCACACAGACATATCATTCCAACACATTTCCATCACGAAAAATTCAGGAGGTTTCATTATGTTTGATCTTCACGGTAAAGTTGCCGTTGTCACCGGCGCATCTGTCGGTCTCGGAAGAGGTTTTGCATTTGCTATGGCCCGTCAGGGCGCAGACGTCGCGATCCTTGCCAGACGCAAGGAAAAGCTCGATCAGGTCGCGGAAGAGGTTCGCTCCCTCGGCGTCAAGTGCCTGCCGGTCAAGTGCGATGTGAATGATCTGGAAGAGGTCAAGGCCGCTCTGGATACCGTTCTCGCCGAGTTCGGCAAGGTCGACATCCTCATTAACAACGCAGGCGGCGGCACGTCGATGCCGATCCTGGAGATGACCGACGAGGCGTACTTCAAGGACATCAACACCGATCTGCTGGGCCTGTTCAAGTGCCTGCGCGAGTTCGGCAAGGTCATGGTCAAGCAGGGCCACGGCCGCATCATCAACATTGCCTCGATCCTCGGCCTTGTCGGTGAAAACGGCGTTCCGGTCGCCGGCTATCAGTCCGCAAAGGGCGGCGTCGTGAACCTGACCCGCTGCGCGGCCACGGAGCTCGCCACCACCGGCGTCACCGTCAACGCGATCTGCCCGGGCTTCTTCCCGTCCGAATCCAACGGCCCGGCCGAGATGGAAGCGATGGACAGCTTCATCTGCGTCAACACCCCGATGGATCGTCCGGGCCTGCCGTCCGAGCTCGATAAGGTCGGTGAGCTGGAAGGCGCGGCCGTGTTCCTGGCCTCCGACGAGGCTTCTTACGTCACGGGTACCATTCTCCCCGTCGACGGCGGCTGGACCTGCCACTAAGCCCGAAACGAGAACCGCAAAGATACATCAGGAGGAACTACTATGCCTTATCCTTATAATTATACAAAGCTCTGGGAGCCGATCCAGATCAACGGTATGAAGCTCCGCAACCGCATTTCCCTGTCCCCGATGGGTACATACACCCCCCGCCTCGACGGCACGGACACCGAAGAGGGCATGCGCTACTATGAAGAGCGCGCCAAGGGCGGCGTCGGCCTGATTATGACGGGCGCCATGTTCGTCAACAAGCAGCTGGCGCAGGGCAGCCCCGGCATCGCCGTGTGGGACTACCACTCCATCCCCAGCACGACCGTGCTGACCGAGCGCTGCCACAGATGGGGCGCGAAGGTCTGCCTGCAGCTGTCCGGCGGCTGCGGCCGCAACGGCGCCATCGACACCGGCGCGACCGAGAACATGTTCTCCGCGTCCGACAACCCGAACTTCTTCGATCCGAGCATCATCTGCCACGCGCTGACGATCGAGGAGATCAAAGAGTCGCTCAAGGACTGGGCCATTGACGCGGACATCGCCGTGCGCTCCGGCTTTGACGCCATCGAAGTGCACGCACACGCCGGCTACATCATCGACCAGTTCATGTCCCCCATCTGGAACCGCCGCACGGACGAATACGGCGGCAGCTTTGAAAACCGCGCCCGCTACGCCTGCGAGATCGTGCAGACGATCCGCAAGGTCGTCGGCCCGAAGTTCCCGATCCTGTTCCGCATTTCCCTTGATCACCGCTTCAACGGCGGCCGCACGCTTGAGGACAGCGTGCCGCTGCTGGGCATTCTGGAGAAGGCCGGCGTGGACGCGTTCGACGTGGACGTGGCGAGCTACGAGCACCTGGATCTCATCTACCCGACCGTTTACTACGGTGACTCCGTGACGTCCTACGTCTGCAAGGAGGCCAGAAAGCATGTTTCCGTGCCGATCATCAACGGCGGAAGCCACACGATGGAAACGGCCGTCGACCTGCTCGAGAGCGGCGACGCGGACATCATTCAGTTCGGACGCCAGCTCATCGCCGACCCCGACTTCCCGAACAAGCTCAAGGACAACCGCCGCGACGACATCCGTCCCTGCCTGCTGTGCAACGAGGAGTGCATCGGCCGCATCATGGGCCGTCAGTCCCAGCTGTCCTGCACGGTCAACATTCAGGCCTGCATGGAGGGCCACTATCAGATCACGAAGCTGCCCGAGCCGAAAAACGTCGTCGTGATCGGCGCCGGCCCCGGCGGTCTGGAGGCTGCGCGCGTCGCCGCCATGCGCGGCTGCAAGGTCACGCTGTTTGAAAAGAGCGGCAAGATTGGCGGCAACTTCGGCACGATCGCATCCGTCGGCTTCAAGCACCGCATCCGCGACCTGATCTGGTGGTACAACAACCAGCTCAACAAGCTCGGTGTCGACCTGCGCCTGAACACGGAGATCACCGCCGACGACCCGATCCTCGGCAGCGCCGACGCGATCTTCCTTGCCACCGGCTCCGTGCCGCTGGTGCCGCCCATTCCGGGTGCGGATCTGCCGAACGTCATGACCGTGCTCGATTACCACCGTTACGGCACCGACGGGCAGAACATCGTCATCTGCGGCGGCGGCCTCTCCGGCTGCGACGCGGCGATCGAGCTCCACGGCGAAGGCAAGAACGTCAGCATCATCGAAATGCAGGACGACATCGCCAAGGACGCGCAGTTCATCAACAGCATCACCATCCACGAGCTCATGAAGGAATACGGCATCGCGCTGCACACGTCTCAGCGTGTCGTTGGCATCGAGCCGGACGGCGTGCGCGTGGTCAATGTCGACGACGGCACCGAGTCCAAGATCGCGGGCGATACGGTTCTCGCCGCTTTCGGCCAGAAGTCCAACACCGAAATCGCGGACAAGATCTACGCCAAGTATCACACCAAGTGCAACTACATCGGCGACTGCAACCAGGTCGGCAAATCCGGCAAGGCCATCCGTGACGGTTTCTATGCCGCGATGGGTCTGCAGTAACACCTACCAATTAGAAAGGAAAATGAGGACGAAACATGGAAAACAAAAAATTTGCCGGCTATAAAGCCGCCCTCGGCGCCTTCCTGGTCATCTTCGTCAACATCGGCGTGTGCACCACCCTGGGCGTGTTCATCGCACAGCTTGCGTCCTACTCTGGCTGGTCGTTGAGTGCCTGCGTCATCATCGGCACGATCAACACCATCGTCAACCTGCTTTTGTCCCTCGTCGCGATCCCGGTCGCGAAAAAGATTGGCTACCGTTGGACCATGCTGATCTCCATTCTGGCCGTCGCACTGCACGTCAACATGTACTGCTTTGCGACGCCCGGCCAGAACGTCGGCACGCTGATCTGCTTCTACATCGGCGGCGCGCTCGCGTCCGTGGCCATCGCCTTCGGCTCGCACGCCGTTTGCTCCGGCCTGATCGCCGAGTGGTTCCTGGACTCGCACCAGCGTGAAAAGGTCACCGGCACCGTGCTCTCCGGCGCAGGCTTCGGCGCTGCGATCTGGGTGTTCCTCGCCGGTCAGCTCTTCAAGTACTTCACCTGGCAGCAGTGCTACCGCATCATCACCGTCATCGCGCTTGTGTTCGGCCTGATCGCCGTTCTGTTCCTGATCCGCACCCCCAAAGAAATCGGCCAGCTGCCCATGCCGGCCAAAGAAGAAAACGACACCGTCACCGATGCAGCCAAGCTGCCCGGCGTCACCCACAAGGCCGCGCTGAAATCCGGCTCCTTCTGGCTGCTCGTCATCGGCATGCTCTGCTCCGTCACCGCCTGCTCCGCGATCATTTCCTACGCCGCCGCCTACTGGCAGGGCCTCGGCATGAGCGCGACCGCCTCCTCCAACTGGACGGCTGTATATCTGCTCATCTCCTCGCTCTCGCTCCTGATCGCCGGCGCCGTGTTCAAGAAACTCAAGAGCAGCGGTTATACCCTGCTGACGCACATCTGCATGATCGCCTGCTTTGCCCTCATGCTCGTCTGGGGCGCCAACAGCTCCAGCTTCATCATGGTCCTGATCGTTGTGACCGCCGGCGTCTGCTATCCGATCGACGCCGCATTCCCGAGCATGGTCGCACACGGCATCTTCGGGCCCAAGGAGATCGCTCTGATCATCGGCAACCTGATGACCGCCGTCTACGCAGGCCAGCTCATCTCCTCGCTGCTGACCTCCGCCGTGCTCGCAACGCCGGGCGGCTTCAACACCCTGTGGATCGTCTTTGGCGCGGTGTCCATCGTCGGCATGGTTCTGGTCATGCTCTCGATCGCGACCTCCCCGCTCAAAAAACTGAACAAGCCTGCTTCCGCAGCCAACTGAAACAGCAAAGGAGAACCATGAAATGAACGGTTATGGAATTATTGCTCCCAATACGTTCGGCAAGATCACCGGCGCACCGGAACCCATCTGTGAGCCCATGGACGCCATCGCCGAAGCCGTCGCCTGGGCGACCTGCACCTCGGACCCGCATCAGGTGCACGCTGGCCTGCCGGCCGGACTGATCCTCGGCCATGAGGTCGTGGCCCGGCTCGTAAAAGTCGGCTCCATGGTCAAAGACTTCAAGGTCGGCGACATTGTCTGTGTCGGCGCGGTCACGCCCGACTGGACCTGGCCGAACTGCCAGGACAACATCCATCAGGACGCCAACGGCGCGGCCCAGGGCATGAACTGGTGCGTGACCGAAAACGGCACCTTTGCCGAGCGCTTCCGCATCCGTCAGGTGGACTGCAACGCGACCTACATTCCCAAGAGCCTGACCTACGAGCACGCGCTCATGGCCTCCGACATGGTCACGACCGGCTTCCATGGCGTGGAAATGGCGCACGTGACCTGGGGCGACACGGTCGTCGTTATGGGCATCGGCCCGGTGGGTCTGATGTCCGTCGCCGGCAGCGCGCTGCGCGGCGCCGGCAGGATCATCGCCATCGGCCGCCGCCCGATCACGCTCGAGCTCGCCAAGGAATACGGCGCAACGGACGTGCTCAATTACACGGACGGCCCGATCGACGAGCAGGTGCTCGAGCTCACCGGCGGCGTTGCGCCCGACTGCTGCATCACCACCGGCGGCACAAACGACACGTTCGCCCGCTGCCTGAAGATGGTCAAGCCGAACGGCATCGTCTCCAACCTGCAGGCACAGACGTTCGACACCGAGATCCCCGGCATGTACACGCTCTACTGGCAGTCGCACAAGCAGGTCAACGGCGGCCTGTGCCCCGGCGGCCGCAAGCGCATGCAGCGCCTGCTGTCGATCATGGAAGCCGGCCGGCTCGACCCGACCAAGCTCATCACGCACCGCTTCCACGGCATGGAGCATATCATGGACGCCTACAACATGATGGACGTCAAACCGGATGACATGGTCAAGCCTGTCATCTACAACGACTGATTTTCTGCGCTCTCCGGCCGGGGTCGGCCCCGGCCGGAGAGCCGCCAAGCTACGGCTTTCTGAAATAAGGTGAACACATGAAACAATCATTCTGGAAGACTATCAGCGGCCCGTTCTCTGTTGCAAGCGTTTACGTCGGCGCACTGGTCGGCCCCGCGCTGGTCGCCGGCACCTACGCCACGGTCTTTTATCTGTCCAATGGCTGCAACTCGCTGTGGCTGCCGTTTCTGGCGTGCGGCATCGTCGGTCTGATGTGCCTGAGCGCGTCCGAGATCATCCGCCACTACAAAATATACGAATACGGTGCGCTGTCCAAAAAGGTATACGGCGGAAAGCGCATCTTCACGATCCTCTTTGATATCTACGTCTTTCTATCCAACGTCGTCGGCACGTCGATCATCCTGAACATGTCTGGCACGTTCCTCACCGAGCTGACCGGCGTCTCGACCATCGTCGGCATGATCCTGATCGCCATCATCACGGTCATTCTCGTCAAATACCGCGACAAACTCATCCGGTACGCCAACTCCATCATGACCATTGTCCTGCTGGTCGGCTTTGTCGTGATCTCACTGCTGGTCGTCTACCTGTTCGGGCCGCAGGTCAAGGCCCTGCTCTCGTCCTGGTATGTTCCGGAGGGCGTGTCAATCTGGAGCGGCCTGTGGAGCTGCTGCAAGTATGCGTTTGCTTCCAGCGCTTTCGCACTGACCATGTGCTGCGTGGAGCAGCCGATTGAAACACACAAGCAGAGCTGCCTGCTGGGAATCTTCATTCTCATCCTCGGTGGTTTGCTGCAGGCCATCAGCTGCTTCACCTTCCTGCCGTTCGTCGACGAAGTCATGAACGATCCGCTGCCGCTCGTGTACGTCATGAACAACTACCTGAGCGCGGCCTATCCCTGGATTCGCACCTGCTACTACATCCTCATGCTGCTGGCGATCGTGTCGTCCACCATCCCGGCGACCTACATGATCTCCTCCCGCTACCAGTCGGCGCTCAAGTTCATCCCGGCGCTGAAAACGGACAACAGCCGCAACATCGTGGCCGCCATCCTGTTTATGGTCATCTGCACGCTGATCGGCGCGCTCGGTCTGACGAACCTCGCCAACACGGGCCTGACGATCGTGTCCTACATCGGCATGCCGCTGGTGGTCATTCCGCTGTTCTTCATCTGGCCGCAGCGCACGCGCAAATTCCGCCAGGCGGAGCGCGAGCAGGCTGCCGCAGAGCAGAAATCCTGACATTCACTCCTCCCCCGCCGGTCTCTGTATGCCGGGCCGGCGCAGATAAAACCCGCGCACACCTTCACTCCCTTCTTTCAACAGGCATACTCGTCCATACTGCAGTTGTGTCCGGCATCCTTCCCGGCGTGCACCCCCTGAACGCTTCACACCAGCACGGACACGGCTGCAAAAGAGCCGCAGGCATACCCTGCGGCTCTTTTCTTTTTCTATTCCCCTGCAGGCACTTCATTTTCGAATCCCGCGCACGAGCGCCATGACTGCGCCGTAGAGCACACCCGCGGCTGCCCAGAGGATCCACAGCACCGTGCCAACGACCTTTCCGTGTGTGTGGCGCGGCGCAAACGCCGCCTGACGCAGCGCCAGATAGTCCGCCGCCTGCTCCATGGTCACGCAGCGCAGCGGCGCGTCCGACTCGGCCGGGGCCGGTTCCGGCTCGCCGAGCTCTTCTTTCAATAAGTAGTCGGTCGTGACGCCGAACAGGCGGCTCATCTGCACGACCTTCTGCATATCGGGCACGGACTGCGCGCCCTCCCATTTCGACACCGACTGGCGCGACACGCCCAGCTGTGCCGCCAGCTTCTCCCGCGACCAGCCGGCGCGCTTGCGCAGGGTCACGATCTTCTCTGCCAATAGCATAAGCGGCTTCCTCCCGTATTGTTTTTCCGTTTCCGGCTGAGGACAGGATACCAGATCGGCCGGTTGCGCACCACCAAGGCGACTGTCAAATGTGTCAACCGGCGGTTGCGGGGGCATAATTCCTGCATATCCTGCCGGGGCGCGGCTGTCAAGCCGGGCGGCGAAAACCTTTCAGGCACTGTAAGTGGATTTTGCGCGCCGGCTGTTGTACCATGGCAGCAGAAAGCAAAGGAGGCACATGCAATGGAACCCATTCTCGAAATTGCAGCCCTGAAAAAATATTACGGCAAGGAGCCGAATCTGACCCGCGCGCTCGACGGCATCTCGTTTCAGGTCATGCCGGGCGAGTTTCTCGGCATCATGGGCAGCAGCGGCTCGGGCAAATCGACGCTGCTCAACTGCATCGCGACCGTCATCGCACCAACCGGCGGCGCCGTCGCCCTGCACGACACGTGCATCACGACGCTGCACGGCAAGGCGCTCGCCGACTACCGCGGCAAGGAGATCGGCTACCTGTTTCAGAACTTTGAACTCATCGACAACCTCACCGGGCGGGAGAACATCCTCCTGCCGCTGGCGCTGCACGGTGTGTCCGAGGTCGAGAGCCGCGAGCGGCTGACAAAGCTCGCAGACTATCTGGAAGTGACGGACGTGCTCGACAAGTTCCCGGCGCAGATGTCCGGCGGGCAGAAGCAGCGCATCGCGGCGGCGCGCGCGCTCATCCTCGACCCTGAGATCGTGCTGGCCGACGAGCCGACCGGCGCGCTCGACTCGAAAAATGCCCGCTCGCTCATGGAAAAGCTCTCCGGCCTGAGCGCGGACGCCGGCACGACCATCCTCATGGTCACGCACGACTGCAACGCGGCGAGCTACTGCAAGCGTATTCTCTTCATTCAGGACGGCGTGCTCTTCCACGAGCTGCGGCGCGACGTGCCGGACGAGACGCAACAGGAGTTCTACGGGCGCATCCTGGCCGTCATGGCGCAGCTGGGAGGGGGCAGTGCCAATGTTCTCTGAACTTGTTGCACGCAACAGCCGCCGCAGCCGCCGGGAAAACGGGCTGTTTTTCACATCCTTGCTCATCTCGATCGTCGCGTTTTACATCATCCTCTCCCTGTCGCATCAGGACGTGATGGTGTTCCTCCAGCGCATGGAGAGCAGCGCCGTAGACCGGCTGCTGACGCTCGTTCCGGTGCTGTATGGGCTGACGCTGTTCATTTTGTTTTTCCTTGTGTATTATGCCAACCGCTTTCAGCTCGCACGGCGGCGGCACGAATTCGGCGTGTACCTCATGCTGGGCATGCAGCGGCGCAAACTCTTCGGCATGCTGCTGGCGGAGGATCTGCGCTCGAGTCTCATCGCGCTGGCCATCGGCCTGCCGGCGGCGCTGCTCATTTCAGAGGTCATCAGCCTCGTCACGGCGCGGCTCGTCGGCCTCGGCATCGTGGGGCACCGGTTCACGCTGTCCCTGTCCGCCATCGGGTGGACGGCCGTGGGCTTTCTGGCGATTAAGCTGCTGGCCTCGCTCATCCTCAGCGGAAAGATCGTGCGCGAGGAGATCGGCGCGCTGCTCACGGAGACGCCCGAGGGCACGAAAAAGCAGCGCCCCGCCGCCGTCTACGCCGCGGCGCTCGTGCTGGGCGTCGCGCTGCTCGCCGCCGCCTACGCGCTCGCCATCGGCGGACGCGCGTGGAGTGATATGCGCTACATGGTGGGCACGCTCGCGCTCGGCGTGGCGGGCACGCTGCTGCTGTTTTACGGGCTGCGTGTCATCATCGACCGGCTGGCGCGGCGCGGAGACTGCGCGGGCAAACTGCGGGTATTTAACTTCCGCCAGGTCGAGGAGACGGTCATCCACCGCTCCGGCGCGCTTGCGATCTGCTCACTGCTGATTCTGGCGGCGCTGTGCTGCTTCGGCGCGGGCGTGGCGACCGCGCGCTCGTCCCGCGCCGAGACGCACACGCTCGACTACACCTTCCCCACTGACAGCGAGGACAGCAGCGCCGTGCGCGACACGCTGGCCGCGCACGGGCTCGACGGTGCATTTTCCGACCTCTTTGAGATGCGCATCGGCCGCGTGCGCACGAGCACGGACTACCAAAACACCGTGAAATTCCCCGCCTTGCAGCGCACCATCGATGCCATGCCCGTCTCCGACGAGCAGCAGCAGCTGCAATACATGCTGGAGGCCGTGGGCTACCCGTACCTCATCGCGCTCAGCAGCTACAACCGCCTGCTGATGACCGCCGGTCTGCCGGAGCTGACGCTCGCAGACAACGAGGCCGCCGTCTACTGCGACAGCGAGGTCTCCCAGGCCAGCCACACGGCGCTGATCAACCGCCTGATCGCGGAGGGCTCGTCCATCACGATCGACGGCGCGCCGTTCACGCTCCGCGGGCAGGTGCAGTCGGTCAGCGTCGTGACCGACCGCTCGATCACGATATCGTTTGCGCTCATCGTGCCGGACGCGGTGTTCGATCACTACACACAGGGCGACTATGATGTCTACCTCGACGGTGTGCTCACCCCGGACATGACGGAGGGCAAGAGCCTCATGAACGCCATCGCGGACATGAACGCGCTACTCGACCCGCTCGGCTTGAAATACGAGAGTTACCTGCAGAACCTCGGCCGCGAGCTGTTTTACATCGTCGCGGCGAGCTACCTGACCATTTATCTGGCCATTATCTTTCTCGTCGTGGCCAACACCATCATCGGCGTGCAGTTTCTCATGGGCCAGCAAAAGGCCGCGCGCCGCTACCGGACGCTCGTGCGCCTCGGCGCGGAGCATGACACGCTCTGCCGCGCAGCAAAGACGCAGATCAACTGGTACTTTGGGCTGCCGGTCGGCGTGGCGGCGGTCAGCAGTGTGTTTGGCGTGCGCGCGCTCTTTTCCGGCATTCTCTCTGCCAGTGCACAGAGCGGCATGACGGAAATGATGATCGCCGCCGGTGCTATGATTTTGCTGCTGTGTGTGGTAGAATGGCTGTACATGGCAGCCGTCAAGCGGTCCAGCAGCCGGTATCTGCTGGGGCTGATGGCGCCGGAACGTGAAGAATAACGCATGCAGAAAGGGGGCGGCGCGATGAAGCACATTGCTGTCGTGGAAGACGAGGCGCTCATGCGCGAGGAGCTGGCGGACATGCTGCGCCGGGCGGGCTACGCCGTCACGGAAGTCACGGACTTTGCCGACGTGACCGGGCAGCTGCTCGCGCTCGCCCCCGATCTGGTGCTGCTGGACCTGAATCTGCCGGAGGTGAGCGGGTTTCAGATCTGCCGCGATGTCAAGCAGCGCAGCGCCCTGCCGGTGCTGGTACTGACCTCGCGCGATCAGCTGCGTGACGAGGTACACGCGCTCGAGCTCGGGGCGGACGAATACCTCACCAAGCCCTATCGAAAGGAGCGACTGCTCGCGCGCATCGGCAACGTGCTCAAGCGCTACGAGGGCCGGCCGAATCTGCTCGAGGGGGCGGACTTTCTGCTCGACCGGCAGACCTACACGCTCTACATCCACAATCAGTCCGTCGTCCTGCCGCCGAATCAGGGCAAGCTGCTCGAGACGCTGCTGGCGCACGGCGGGCAGACCGTTGCAAAAGACGACCTGAGCCGCGCGCTCTGGGGCACGACGGAATTCATCGACGAAAACGCGCTGCAGGTCAACCTCACGCGTCTGAAAAAGACGATGGCGTCCCTCGGCATGCGCCAGCAACTCGTGTCCGTGCGCGGCGTCGGCTACCGCTTGGAGGTGCCGCATGAAGCGTAACGGAAGCCACCTGCGGCAGTACCTGCCGTGGCTGGGGCTGCTGCTGGGGGTGGACGCGCTCGCCACGCTGCTGCTCTGGCTGGCGGACGCGCGGGCTTTCGCCGCCATGACGGCCGTGATCGTGCTGGCAACGGTGTTTCTGTTCGCCGGCGTGTGCGCGGTGCTCTGCGCGCGCTCGAAAAAGCGGGAGCAGGCCTTCACGGCCTTTCTGACCACGCCGGACGCGGCGCACGAACAGGCGCTGTGCCGCCTGCTCTCCCCTGCTGAATCACGGAGCGCGCACCTGCTCGGCGAGACGCTGCGCGCGCAGCAGCAGACCATCGCGCAATTACAGGCACAGATGGACGACTACGAAAACTACGTGGAGCTCTGGGCGCACGAGGTGAAAACGCCGCTGGCACTGCTGACGCTCGTGCTCGACAACCGGCGCGACACGCTGCCGGAGGCCGTGGGCTTCAAACTCGACTACGTGCGCAACCGGATGCAGGCGTTCATCGACCAGATGCTCTACTACGCCCGTCTGCGCGGCGCGCGGCGCGACTACCGCTTCGAGCGGCTGCCGCTGCGCAGCTGCATCGACGAGGTGCTCGACGATTACCGCCCACTGCTGGAGGAAAAACACTTCCGGGTCGAGCTCCGGCTTGCGGACGAAACCGTGTTTTCCGACCGGCGCGGGCTGTGCTTCCTGCTCGGGCAGGTCGTGAGCAACAGCGTGAAGTATGCGCTCGAAAAGCCGGTGCTGACCTTTTCCCTGGAAAACGGCGGCACGGCGACCGTCCTGTCCATCCGCGACAACGGTCCGGGCGTGCGCGCGTGCGACCTGCCGTACGTGTTTGAAAAGGGCTTCACCGGAGACTCCGGCCACGAGAAGAACAAGGCCACCGGCATGGGGCTCTATCTCGCGCGCGAGGTCGCGAAGGATCTGGGGCTCACGCTCACCGCCGCGTCCGACTGGGGCGCGGGGTTCGAGGTCCGGGTCTCGTTCCCGGTCGTAGAAGAATAAATACCTGAAAGGCGGCTCCGCTGTTCGCGGCGCCGTCTTTTTCGCGCGCAAAAAGCCGTCGCCCCACCACGCAAAATGCCCCGGCAGCCGAAGCTGCCGGGGCAAAGGGGGGATGCGACATCTAACGGGCGGTACGTCAGACGATGTTATACTTCTTGAGCAGATCCACCACGACGTTGTTGACCAGCGGCTCCTTGACGAGGTCGAGCAGCGGCAGGACCGACGGGAGCAGGAACTCCAGCGGCTTCTTGCCGTCGAGCAGCTTGCTGGTGGCGTAGAGCAGGTCGCGGATATCATACACGCTGCCCCAGACTTCCGGCACGCCGCGGTCGACGTTGCAGAGCGTGTAGACCGCTTCCATCGCGGTGCGGATGGAGTACTCGGTGGTGAACACGGTGTCGCGCGGGGTATCGGCGAACTGGCCGACGAACGCGAGGTTGACGGAACCGTCGGGCACGACCTTCGGGCGGTCGCCTTCGGCTCTGGGCTCAAAGAACGTGGTGACGTAAGGCATCATGCACGGCGTGGTGTTGCACTCGTTCGTGGCCAGATCCATGATCTGATCCTCGGGGATACCGATGTGATACAGCCACTCTGCCGCCAGCTCGATACCGGTGCAGTCGCACATGTTCTTCTTGATGAAGTCGCCCTTGTCGTCCCAGCAGTTGAGGCCGTAGACCCAGATCAGGCAGTGATCCTTCGGCTGCTCCTGGAACTGGCCCTGACGGTTGATGGTCCAGCTGATGAGCCAGCTCGAATCGCGGCAGGTGACGATGCCGCCGGTGACGACCTTGCCGGACAGCGGGTCGCGCTTGCAGATCTTCTGGATGGCATCGAGGATCTGCTTGTTGGCCGTGTCGACGGTCCAGGACTCCCAGCTGGTCTCCTTGATGTCCTTGAAGAACTTCTCGGGATGGCCGAAGGCCGGATCCTGTGCGGCGAGCTTCTTCCACATCTCGACGGACGGGCCTTCGCCGTTCTTGACCTTGACGACCGGCGCGTGGGTGTTGTCGCCGTAAGCGGACGCGTCGCCCTGGCAGCCGTTGGTGCAGATGACGAGATCGTTCTCGGTCAGCTCGATGACCTTTTCCACGCCGCCCTGGGTGTACTCGATCTTCTTGGCAACCTTCTTGTCCTCGGTGCAGTCGCAGACGATGTTCGTGACCGTGGTGTCGAAGAGGACCTTTCCGCCGTGGTCGGTGATGTATTTGCACATCGGGAGGATCATGGACTCATACTGGTTGTAGCGGGTGAAACGCAGCGCGCTCAGATCCGGCAGGCCGTCGATGTGGTGGATGTAGCGCTGCAGGTAGAGCTTCATCTCGAGGGCGCTGTGCCACTTCTCGAACGCGAACATGGTCTGCCAGTAGGTCCAGAAGTTCGTGGCGTAGAACTCATCGTCGAACACGTCGTCGATGGTCTTATCCTCGAGGGACTTGTTGGTCGCCATGAACAGCTTCAGCAGCTGGGTGGCAGCGCCGGGCGTCAGGCCGTACTTGCGGTCAGTGTGGGCATCCTGGCCCTGCTTCTCGGTGACGCGGCACAGGGAGAAGTTCGGGTCTTCCTTGTTGAGGTAGTAGTACTCGGAGAAGATCGTCTCGCCCGGATTCACGATCGACGGGATGGACTTGAACAGATCCCACATGCACTCGAAGTGGTTGTCCATCTCACGGCCGCCGCGCATGATGAAGCCCTTGGTCGCATCGTAGATGCCGTCACAGGAGCCGCCGGCCACCGGCAGGTGCTCAAAGAGCGTGATGTGCTCGCCGGGCATCTGCGCATCGCGGATCAGGAAGCAGGCCGCCGCCAGACCGGCCAGGCCGGTGCCAACGACATACGCCGACTTATTCTCGATGCCTTCGGGTTTTTTCGGCGTCGCAAACGCCTCATAGTTACCGCTGCTGTAATACATTCTGTGTACCTCCCATTCATGATGTGTTTTCCGTATTTTTTGTGCAGTCCGCTGCACGAGTTTCTTCTGTTATAGTCACTAACACTTGCCTTCAAAAAAAGAAGCAACTTCGTTTGGCAATTATCAATATAGCGGATTTCGCCATCTTTACTGCACCATTTGTTACGCAACTGGCGATAATTAAACATAACCACTTGGTTTCGTTGAATGTCACCAAATTGACGATATGTGATTGTGCATTTTGACCGTTTTTCGCCATACGTCCGGATAAAATGTGTCAAATAGTACAAAAGAAAGCTGCCAAAAAGCAAATTCAGCTTCTTGGCAGCTTTCAAATTGGACATATATGGTTACTTTGCGCCGCTTATAAGTTGGCCAAGCCCTCCAGTGCGGGGCGGTCAAGCACATAAATTTTGCCGCGGCCGGTGCGCAGAAGGCCCATCTGGCGCATCCCCTCCAGCTCCCTGCTGATGACCTCGCGCGTGGTGCCAAGGTGGTTGGAGATCTCCTCATGGGTGATGCGCGCGAAGCCGTCCTCGGGGTGTGCATCGGCCTTTTCGAGCACGACGCGGGCAATGCAGCTGCGCAGCGGATGGAAAAAATAATACTCTATGTTATTGAGCACGGTCTGCACATTGCGCGCCTGCGTCTGGTGCAGAAACTGCTGCACGGCCGGCGACTCGGCGCACAGCGGACGCAGCGCCACAATGTTGATATAGGCAAACACGGCGTCGCTGCTCGCCTGCAGGATGGGGACCGTATCGCCCGGGGCCGCGCTGTCGAGCGTGTTGAGCATGCAGCAGCCGCCGCTGACGATCGACATGAGCGTGATCTCGCGGCCGGTATCCGTCGCAATGAACACGCGCAGCCCACCCGAGAGCACGAGAAACAGGCCGTTTTTCTCCGGCATGGAAAAGATCACATCGTCCCCCGCGCGGTATGAACGGACGATCGTATTCAGGCGCAGCATCTGCTGCTGGGAGCCCGTCAGTGCATCCCAGAACGGCAGACACACCGTAAAGTCATAAGAACGTTTGCTTTTATCCGTGCTGCTCACCTCCGCTGCTTTTCAATTATATGTTAGTAGCACTAACACGTATGTGTAAAAAAAGAAAATCTCGTAACAATGTAATTATCTTAACAAACTGGCGCACTCACACCGTATCATTTGTTACATATATCGGCGCTTTTCAGTTTTTATTGCACAGCGCCGGAGCCTCCGGTTCATTTTTGATATAATTCACGAGCAGTTCCCCGGTGAACTGGACAATATCGACCGGCGAGACACCGAACGACACGTTTTCATAGATCGTCGTGCCGGTGTAGGCGTTGAGCAGGCACTGATACACCGCGTAAATATTCACATCCGGACGGATAGAGCCGTCGACCACGCCCTCGCGCAGCGCCTTGAGCGCCGGGACGGGGATCTCCCTGTCGTAATACTTCCAGAACACGTTGTTGACGTCGCTGCCGGTGTTTTTCTCGGAATAGGTGGAAAACATCTCGCGCGTGTAGTCGTACCACTCCGGCTGTGCATCGTAGATGCTGAAGTAGATGTGCATGCAGACGACAAACTTCTCATACCCCGTCTTGCACGAAGCGGACTCGCGCGTGTACTGCTCCATAAAATCGGTAAAAAACGTGGCCAGCGCATCGCGCCAGACGGCAAACACGAGCGCGTCCTTGTTGCGGAAATAGCGGTACAGCGACGTCGGCGTCAGCCCGGCCGTCTCAGCGATACGGCTGATGGGCGTCGCAGCGATGCCGTCGGCGATGAACAGCATCTGCGCCGTGTGGATCACCCGCCGGATGTTCTGTTCCCGTTCCTCGCTGCGTTTCATGGCTGCACCTCCCTGCGCAAAGTTGCCTACAGTATGCCACGTTTCCGCGCCGTTTGCAACCGGAAATGTGCGTCGTGTGGAAACATTTGTGCCTTGCGCGGCGCCGCGATGCGTGGTATGCTCTCGGCAGACAGAGAGATTCCTCCCCCGCCGGAGCGGATGTCTTGGCCCCGACCTGTGTCGGGGTCTTTTTTATGGCCGGTTACACCGGCTATAAAAAAGACCCGATCTCATTCGAGGCGGGCCTCGCCCCCTCGAGCTCCCCCGCGGCGCTATATCCGCTTCCCTGCCGCATCTTTTCAATGGGTGAGACCAAACAATTTTGCCCGGTTGCTCCGGCCATAAAAAGGCGCATCTCATTCGAGGCGGGCCTCGCCACCTCGAGCTCCCCCGTGGCGCTATATCCGCTTCCCTGCCGCATCCTTCTGGCAGCCGAGACCAAACAATTTTGCCCGGTTGCACCGGCCATAAAAAAGACCCGATCTCATTCGAGGCGGGCCTCGCCCCCTCGAGCTCCCCCGCGGCGCTATATCTGCTTCCCTGCCGCATCTTTTCAATGGGTGAGACCAAACAATTTTGCCCGGTTGTGCCGGCCATAAAAAGGCGCATCTCATTCGAGGCGGGCCTCGCCCCCTCGAGCTCCCCGCACTCTATATCCTCCTGCCGCGTCTTGACGACAGACAGCAAAAAGAGCACTCTGCCGAGGCAGAGTGCTCTTCGTTTGGGTTGTTCTGTTTTGGCTGGTTGGCGCCGAATCAGGCAGCCTTCTTCGCCTTGGCCTGCGCTGCGAGCGCCTTGCTGCCCTCGATGACGAGGTCGATGGCAAGGATGACAAGCAGGATGGCCAGGATCGCGCGGATGTAGCACCAGGCAAGGCCGGTGCCGCCGGCGATGATGGCAGTGATCTGGGACTTGATGGTGAACACCAGAGACGTCAGCGTCACGAGGATCATGAAGATCATCGGGAAGTAGAACATCTTGTTGTTTCTGCCCATCTTGCCGAGCCATGCGGCGACGGCCAGCAGGCCAAGGCCGGCCAAGAGCTGGTTGGCAGCGCCGAACAGGGGCCAGATCTTTGCATAACCGGTCATGCCGAGGGCAATGCCGAGCACGACGGTGATCGCGGTGGAGACGTACGGATTGCAGAGGACCTTGCGAGCGCCGGTAACGGTCGGATCGCTGGCCTTCTCACCGGGCTTGAGCCAGAATTCCTGGAACATGTAGCGAGCCAGACGGGTCGCGGTGTCCAGAGAGGTCAGGCAGAACACGGACACGGCCAGGACCATCAGCGTGTAGGTGATGGACACGGCACCGGAGCCGAAGATCTTGCCGAGCATCTGGGACAGGCCGGTCGCGAACACGACGGTCGGGGTGACGGTCGTGCCGGCTTTGTAATCCTGCCAGATGTACGCAACAGCGCACAGGGAGACGAGCGCGAGCACGCACTCAATGAGCATGCCGCCGTAGGCGATGGGCTGCGCGTCCTTCTCATTGTTGAGCTGCTTGGCCGTCGTGCCGGAACCAACGAGGGAGTGGAAGCCGGAGATGGCGCCGCAGGCAATGGTAACGAACAGAGCCGGGAACATATAGCCAAGGGAGCTGCCCGTCGGGGCGATGGTGTCTTTGAAGCCGGTGAACGCAGGCATATCCAGCGTCGGGTGGCAGCCAATGACGCCGATGATCGCGAGGATCATCATCGCATACAGCAGGAACGAGCTGAGGTAGTCACGCGGCTGGAGCAGGATCCACACAGGCGTGACGGAAGCGACCAGAATGTAGATGCCGCAGATGATCATCCAGGTCTGGTAGCTCAGGTAGATCGGATGCCACTTGATGCCGAGCCACATGATCAGAGCGATGCAGATAACGCCGATGACCGTGGACACGCCGATCGGCGCATTTCTGCGGTACACGAAGAAACCGAAGAAGATGGCCAGGACGATGAACAGCAGCGAGATGATGGCCGTCGTGGCGTTGGCCGCAGAAGCCGCCACATCCACAACACCGTCCACATAGGTGGCCTTGAACGTATTGGCAACGATGGACGCGAACGCGGCCACGACCAGGATCAGGGTCAGGTAAGAGAAGATGAGGAACAGGCGCTTGGCCTTCTTGCCGATGCTGGTCTCAACAACGGTGCCGATGGACTGACCGTCATTGCGAACGGATGCAAACAGTGCGCCGTAGTCATGCACACCGCCGAAGAAGATGCCGCCGATGAGGACCCACAGCAGCACCGGGACCCAGCCGAAAACAGCGGCCTGGATCGGGCCGTTGATCGGGCCGGCGCCCGCGATGGAGGAGAAGTGGTGGCCCATCAGGACAGGGGCCTTTGCGGGGCAGTAGTCCATGCCGTCTTCCAGCTCGTGAGCCGGGGTCGGGCGGGACGGGTCGATGCCCCACTGTTTGGACAGCCATCCGCCGTAGAAAACATAGCCCAGGGCGAGAATGACAATGCCAACAATTAGAATTACAGCAGCATTCATTGAATTAACTCCCTTCTTTCATATTCTTAAACAGTGTTGTCTTCAACAACTGTGCTGTACTGCGTCCACTGCCATTGGCAGCCGTTTTGCCGGTGCTGAGCTCCACGACGCCGGTGTGGTAATCCATCCAGCCGTGGAACGCCAGCTTGAAGCTCTTATAAATACGCGTGCGGCGCAGAGCGCGCAGCGCATCCGGCTCACAGGTATCACACAAAAAGATCGCCGTGATATAAGAGCACATATGATTCGGGCCCGGCTCGATCCGCTGCATGCCGTCGGCACGCGCCTGCTCGCGGCACTGCTCGAAGATCTCCTTCGTGAGCACGGGAACCGAGAAAATGTAGACATATTCGTTGTTGTCCGCTTCCCAGAGCTTGGCGGCCTTGACCAGAACATACTTCTCGGAGTGGATGTGCAGCCCGGCCTCTGCGACGAGATAACCCTTCGGCTCCTCGTGGCGCACAACATCAAAATATCCCGAATAACTGTGACACAGTTTGTCGAGCGCTTCCTCGCGGGTCATACGCCGTCCTCCCTGTTCGATGCAAAATTTTCATAGTATGTTTTCATGGAGTTCATGAACAAACTAAGAACAAAGTGTAAACGTATTGCTAAGGTTATGATAGCGCGCACACCAGAATCTTTCAAGTGAAAAGAATGACAAATATCCGCTTTCTTTTTTGTCGACTTTTCATAAGCATTGCACAAAAGCGCCGAAAGACCAGTGGTTATGTAAACTGATTTCGTTTAAATCATACAAGTCTGGTGGGAGACGCAATCTCATGATTTTTCAGCAAAAACATTTGTGGGTCACGAAATTGACGAACTTCTCTTCTGTTTTGCTCATCATTATGTAAACCATGCACAAAACGTGAATTTTTGCCGTGTTGAGAGGCAAGAATTTCGTCGAAAAATGATTGACAGGCGGAATGATTCCTGATAAAATGAGTCGTCTCAATTGGAATGATGCCTAGAGTCTTTCCGAAGCAGGATGCGACCGCCGCCGTGCCCCGCACGCCGGCCAAGGCCATACGGACAGCCGGGTCGAATGCCGCAAACCGCACCGTGTGCGGTGGCAACTTCTGTTGCCTTATTGATTGAGTTAAAAGCTCAAGTTTTATAAGTTGGTCACTTAAAACCAGGCTGCTTTCAGCATCCAAACTTGTGAAATGGTCAATAAGAGTAGTAAAAGTAATCTTTGCTATATAGACTCTCAAGACACGACATTCTGTTGGGAACGGTGCGCACGGGCCGCGGACGGCCGCTGCGCGCCCAATGGTATATGTTTTCGCTTCACAAACGCCGCTGCTGATCTGCAGCGGCGTTTTTTGTGCATGAAGGGGGAAACACAGTCATGAAAAAAGTCATTGAACTCCGGAACGTCAGCAAGCAATTTGACGGCGAGACCGTTCTCGACAGCATCAATCTCGACATTTACGACAACGAATTTCTGACGCTGCTCGGCCCGTCCGGCTGCGGCAAAACCACGACCCTGCGCATGATCGGCGGCTTTGAAACGCCGGACCAGGGCGACATTCTCTTCCTCGGTGAGCGCATCAACGACATTCCGCCGCACAAGCGCAGCATCAACACCGTTTTTCAGCGCTACGCTCTCTTCCCCCACCTGAATGTGTTTGAAAACGTGGCGTTTCCGCTGCGCGAGCAGAAGCTGCCGCGCGACGAGATCGAGCAGAAGGTCAACGAGATGCTCGCGCTCGTCAAGCTCACGGGCTTCGAGCGCCGCAACGTCACGCGTCTGTCCGGCGGACAGCAGCAGCGCGTCGCCATCGCACGTGCGCTCGTGAGCCGTCCGCGCGTGCTGCTGCTCGACGAACCGCTCGCCGCGCTCGACCTGAAGCTGCGCAAGGACATGCAGCAGGAGCTCAAAAATATCCAGAAGGCCACCGGCATCACGTTCGTGTTCGTCACGCACGATCAGGAAGAAGCGCTGAGCATGTCCGACACGATCGTCGTCATGTCCGAGGGCAAGATCCAGCAGATCGGCACGCCGCTCGATATTTATAATGAGCCACAGAATGCTTTCGTGGCCGATTTTATCGGCGAGAGCAACATTGTCGACGGCATTATGCGCCAGGACTTCCGCGTGACGTTCTCGGGCCACACGTTCACGTGCGTGGACAAGGGCTTTGCCAAAAACGAGAACGTGGACGTCGTCATCCGTCCCGAGGACGTGGACATCGTGCCCATCGAAAAGGGCATGCTGCGCGGCACGGTCACGTCCGTCACGTTCATGGGCGTGCACTATGAGATCATCATCGACATCAACGGCTTCAAGTGGATGATCCAGACGACGGACTAC
>CAKTNQ010000019.1:0-28046 GCA_934589185.1 uncultured Oscillospiraceae bacterium
GCCGCTTTACCGAGCGCGCGGCCGCGCACGGCAGCGACGGCAGCAGCTCCAAGCGGCAGGAGGTCAAGCTGCTGCTGAGCGAGCTGCGGCGCAAGAATCCAGACATTGAAAAGAGCATTTTCCACAGCATCCACTCCGTCTGCCTCGACACCATGGTCGGCTACAAATCCGGCGGTGTGGAGCACACGTTCGCCGACTGTTACCGCGAGCGCGGCGAGATGGCAAAGGAGGACGCGGAATGATGCAGATTGAGCGCATACGCCCGGAGGATTTTGACGCGGTTTTCCGTCTGCTTTCCCAGAGCTTCCCGGCCGGGGAGCGGCGGGATGCGGCGGGGCAGCGCGCGCTGCTTTCGGACAGTGCCTATCGGATCGACATCCTGCGCGCGCCGTCCGGCGGCGTGCAGGCGCTGATGGCGTCGTGGGACTTTGACGATTTTGTCTTTTTCGAGCACTTTGCCGTGGACCCTGCCTGCCGCAGCGGCGGCATCGGCGGGCAGATGCTCGACGCACTGCTCGCGCGCGCGCATAAGCCCGCCTGCCTGGAAGCGGAGCTGCCGGAGACGGAGATGGCCGCACGGCGCATCGGGTTTTACGAGCGGCACGGCTTCACGGTCAACGCGGACTACCCCTACTTCCAGCCGGCGCTCGTACCGGGCGGCAGCCCGCTCCCCATGCACCTGCTCACGACCGGCGGCGCGCGCACAGCCGCCGAGCTGCGCGCGATCGAGACGCTGCTGCACACGCGCGTGTACGACAAAACGCCCGCCGTGATGATATAACAGAAAACGGAAAGTCAGCACGCCCCTGCACGGAATGTGCAGGGGCGTGCCTTTATCTATTTTGGAGGGAGAAACAATGCGGATTTATTGCCCGGGGCGGCCGCCTTTGCCGCCGTCCGGGGGCATGCCCATGCTGCCGCCGGTGCCGTCGGGCGGGGTGCCCATATTGCCGCCGGGCTGACCGCCCATGCTGCCGCTGCCGTAGATGAGGCTCTCGAGCGTGACGTTAGTGCTCTGGCCGCCCATGGTGACGGTGTAGGTGCTGCCCTGCGTGAGCGCCGGAGTGCTCACGACGACGCAGGTATAGGCCTTCGCGGGCGTGAACTCCGCGAGTACGTTGCCGCTCGCGTCCGTGACGCGGATGGTCTCGGTCGAGGCACTCTGACACGTGAGCAGGATGCTGCCCTGCGTGGAGTCGGCGCCGAAGTTCTGCGCCATGCCGCTGTACTCGGCCGCGACGACGGTGCCGCCCGTGATGGTGGCCGCGCCATCATAGTCGAGGGCGCTGTCGCCGTCGCTCATCGGGCCGGAGACGTAGATCTCGCCGCCGGAGACGTTCAGGTCGCCGTTGGAGTCGATGCCGTCGCCGCTTGCGTCGATGCGGATGGTGCCGCCGGAGATCGTGATGCAGCAGTCGGAGCTGCCGCCGAAGCTGTCAGGCCCTCTGCCGCCGAAACCGCTCTGGTCGGCGCCGCCCGCGGCGTTGAGCCCGTCGCCACTGGAAACGATGTTGATCGTGCCGCCGGAAATGTCGATGGTCTGGCCCTCGATGCCCTCGTAGCACTTCGAGATGTCGAGCGTGCCGTCCGTGATCGTGACGGTCTCGTCCGCGTGTACGCCGTCGTCGCCGGTCGTGATGGCGAAGGTGCCGCCAGAGATGGTCACATTGCCGTTCGCGTGGATGCCGTCGTCCGCGCAATCGAGCGTGTAGCTGCCGCTGCGGACGGTGATGTCCGTGCCGGCCTTGATGCCCTTGGCGCTCGTGTCGTCGGCGAGGGCGGCGCTGCTGCCGCCGCCGGAGGTGATGGTGCCGGTGGTGTCAAAGAGCGTGAGCGTCGTCTCGGCCTGGACGCCGTCCTCGCCCGCCGTGAGCGTGAGCGCGGACGCGCCGATGAGGATGCAGCCGAGTGCGCTGTCACTGTCATTGGTGGCGCGCAGCGCGTCGCCACCGCTCGTCACGGTCACGTCCGCCTGCTTGAGCACGAGGCAGTCCTTGCCGTTGACGCCGTGGTTCGCCGCCGTGACGTTCACGGTCGTGCCCTCGATCTTCAGGGTGTCCTTGCCCGTGATGCCGTTGTTGGCATTGCCGGTCACGGTGAGCGTGCCGCCGCCCGCGATGATAAGGTCGCTCTTCGAGTACAGGCAGGCATTCGGTTCTTCGTCGTCAGCGGAGGAGAAGCTGTTGCCGTAGTCATAGCTGCTGCCGTCGGTAAGGGTGCTGGCCGTGCCGTCCGGGAGATAGACGAGCACATTTGCCGCTTTATAAATATAGAGCGCGTTGCTGTCCGTACACGTGATGTCGGCGTTTTGCAGCACGAGCGTCACGTCCGCGCCCGGCGCGTTGACGAGCACGCGCCCGTTCGTAAGCGTGCCGGTGAGCACGTACACGCCGCCGTCCGTGATGGTCACATCGTCGGTCCCGGAGAGCGCGATCGTCGTCGCGTTGGTCAGATCCGGCGCGGCCACGTCCGCGTCGTAGAGCTGCTGCGCGACGGAATCGTCGCTGTTTGTATTGGTGTCGGCGCCGGTGCCGGCGGTTTTTCCGCACGCGCACAGCACGCCAATCAGCAGGGCCGCGCACAGCAGCACGGCCAGGATGCGCTTGGCTGATTTCATGTCGTTGGCCTCCTTGTTCGTTTCTGGCGTCAGCATACCCCGGCAAGCTAAAGGCTGCCTAAAGGAAAAACGGAAATTTTCTTTAGGTTCTCTTTAGGCGGCGGGGGTATGCTGACGGCAGAAAGGGGGCCACCGACATGGCCGATACCATGCAATACAGCTTCGCGCGCTACGAGCAGAAGTACTTTCTCACGCCGGCGCAGCAGGCGGCTCTGCTTGCACGCATCGCACCTTATATTCAGCGCGACATGCACGAGCGCTACACGATCTGCAACCTTTATTATGACACGGACGACTGGCGGCTCATCCGCGCGTCGCTCGAAAAGCCGGCCTATAAAGAAAAGCTGCGCGTGCGCAGCTATGGCGTCCCGGCGGACGGCGGCCGGGTCTTTGTCGAGATCAAGAAAAAGTACGACGGCGTGGTCTATAAGCGCCGCATCACGACCACGCCCGCGGACGCGGCGGCGTTCCTGCGCACCGGAAAAAGCGCCGCGCCGCTCGGCCAGATCGGCCGCGAGATCGCGTGGTTCCAGCGCACGTACCGCGCCGAGCCGAAGGTGTTCCTCGCCTATGACCGCACGGCGTTCGCAGGCGTGGACGACCCGGCCGTGCGCATCACGTTCGACACGGACATCCGCTGGCGCACCACGGCGCTCGACCTGCGCTGCGGCGACTACGGCGCGCCGCTGCTGCCGCCGGGGCAGATCCTCATGGAGCTCAAGCTCCCCGGTGCCTGCCCGCTGTGGCTCAGCCGCGCGCTGACGGACATCGGCGCGCGCCAGACGTCGTTTTCCAAGTACGGCGCGTGCTACAAGACGTGTATTCTCCCCAACGAACCATTTTCAAAGGAGGCGCTCTGCAGTGCTTGAATCCATCCTCGCGTCCGGGATCACGCTCCCGGCCTTCCTCATCTGTACGGCGGTGTCGCTCGTGCTGGGCATCGCCACGGCGTTCATCAGCATGTACCGCACGAAATGCAGCCAGAGCTTTGCCATCACGCTCGCGGTGCTGCCCGCGATCGTGCAGATCGTCATCATGCTCGTCAACGGCAACGTCGGCGCTGGCGTGGCCGTCGCCGGGGCGTTCAGCCTTGTGCGCTTTCGCTCCGTGCCCGGCACGGCGCGGGAGATCGGCGTGATCTTCCTCGCCATGGCACTCGGCCTTGCGACCGGCATGGGCTACGTCGTGCTCGCGGCGGTGTTTTTCGTCATCATCGCGGCGGTGCTCCTGCTGCTGACGAAGCTGGACTTCGGCACCCGGCGCACCGATGAGCGCCTGCTGAAGATCACCATCCCGGAAAACCTCGACTACGACGGCCTGTTCGACGATTTGTTTGACACTTACACCACCGCGTACACGCTCGAGCGCGTCAAGACCGCCAACATGGGCACGCTCTACGAGCTGCAGTACCGCGTCACGCTGCGCGACGCGCAGGTGCCCAAAGCCTTTCTCGACGCCCTGCGCTGCCGCAACGGCAACCTGAACATCACCTGCAGCCGCGAGCAGACTTGCGAGGCGCTGTGAAAGCGCTTGCTTTCCGGGCAGAAATCTCCTAAAATAGGGGGCGGGTGATGAACCATGCGTCTGCTGATCGCAGAGGATGAGCGCGACCTCGCCGAGGCGCTGAGCGTCTTTTTTGAGAAAAATCAATTCACGGTCGATACTGTCTACAACGGCTTCGACGCCTACGAATATGCCATCACGGGCGACTACGATGCCATCGTGCTCGACGTCATGATGCCGAAGCTCAATGGCGTTGAGGTGCTCGAGCGCCTGCGCGCCGAGGGTGTGCGCACGCCGGTCATGATGCTCACGGCCAAGGCCGAGAAGGACGACCGCATCACGGGCTTCAACGCCGGGGCGGACGACTATCTGCCCAAGCCCTTCGCGCCAGATGAGCTCATCTGCCGCGTGCGGGCCATGCTGCGCCGCGGCGGCGAGTACCGGCCGACGGTGCTCACGTTCGGCGACGTGGGGCTCGACTGCAGCACGGGCATGCTCTCGTGCGCGGGGCAGAGCGTGCGCCTGAGCGGGCGTGAGTTTCAGGTCATGGAGCTGTTTCTGCGCGCGCCGAAGGTTGTGCTCTCGGCCGAGCGCATTTTAGAGCGCGTCTGGGGCTGGGACAGCGACGCGGAGATCAACGTTGTCTGGGTGCACATCTCGAACCTGCGCAAGAAGCTCAAGGGCATCGGCTCGACCGTGACCATCCGCGCCAACCGAGGGCTGGGCTATGTGCTGGAGGTCAGCGATGATTGAGCGGCTGCGCAAACGCTTCATCCGCATTGCGACGCTGGCCGTCGCGGGGGTCTTGCTGCTGCTGTGCGTGACGGTGAACGCAGCGAACTACGTCTCCGTAAACCGGCAGCTGACGCAGATGCTGCAGATGATCTGCGACAATCAGGGCACGGTGCCGCACTTCCCGCCCGACGGCAAGCCGGGGCAGAAGCCCGACGGCCCCTTCACGCCCGAGACCCCGTACTCCACGCGCTACTTCGTCCTGCGCTACGACGGCGACGGCGACCTCGAGCAGGCGGACCTGACACACATCGCCGCCGTGTCCGAGGACGACACGGCGCAGTATCTCACCGCCGCGCTGCGCCACGGCGCGGGCTTCGGCTACACGGCGGGGTATAAATACTACGTCGTCCACACGGACACCGACCGCTGGATGGCAATCTTCCTCGACAGCTATCAGGAGCTGCACGCGGTCGTGACGTTTGCGTGGATGTCGCTGGCCGCCGCGGCCGTGTGCGTGGCGCTGGTGTATGGCATCATCGTGCTCTGCTCGCGCCGGGCCATCGCGCCGGTCATTCAGGCGTCCGAGCGGCAAAAGCAGTTCATCACGGACGCTTCCCACGAGCTCAAAACGCCCATTACCGTCATCGCTACGAGCCTGAAGGTGCTGGAGATGGAGGTCGGGCAGCAGAAGTGGATCGACAAGGCGGAGGCCCAGACCGAAAAGCTCACGGAGCTCGTCAATGAGCTCGTCACGCTCTCGCGCATGGATGAGGAGGCCTCGCCCCTGCAGATGGCGGACTTCCAGGTCAGCGAAGCGCTTGCGGAGACGGCGGAGTCGTTTCGCGACTTTGCGGTGTCCGCCGGGCATACGCTCGACGTGCGCGTGACGCCGGGGCTGACCTGCTGCGGTGACGAGTACGCCATCCGGCAGCTCGTGTCCATCCTGCTCGACAACGCCGTCAAGTACGCAGCGCCCGGCACGCCCATCGTCTTTTCTCTCGAAAAGGGGCGGCGCGGCGTCGTCATCCGCACGGAAAATCAGTGCGACGTGCTCGACACGGCCGCGCTCGGCCGGCTCTTCGACCGCTTTTACCGCGCAGACCCCGCCCGCAGCGCCGAGACCGGCGGCTTCGGCATCGGCCTGTCCATCGCGCGCAGCATCGCCGAGGGACACCGCGGCACCATCCGCGCCGAGAGCCCCGACGGGCGCACGATCGTGTTCACAGCCGAGCTGAAATAGGGCTTGATAAATGAGAAAGATGTGGTATCATATATTTTCGATGATGCTACATCTTTTTCGCGCCGGAGGGGCCTATGGACATTACGGAACGGAAGATCACGAAGATCGCGCGCGAGGTGAGCAAGTTCACCGTGCGCACGCTGCGCGCCGAGGGCATCGGCCCGGGCAAGTTTGACGTGCTGCACGCGATCCGCAAAACCCCGGCATCACGCAATCGGGCGTGTGCCGCATCACGGGCTTTGACAAGGGCGCGGTCGCGCGACAGACGGCGAGCCTGGAGGCCAAGGGCTACCTGCGCCGGGAAGCCAACCCCGCCGACGGCCGCAGCCGCTGCCTCTACGCCACCGCGCAGGCCGAGCGGCTGAAAAGCTCCAAGGCCGCCGTCGAGACGCAGTTTTACGGCTGGCTGCTCGACCCGCTCACGGAGCCGGAGCACGCGGAGTTCGCGCGCATGCTCGACGTGCTCTACCGGCGCTGCAAGGCGGGCTTTCCCAACGTGGCGGCCAGCGTGAAGGAGGGGACGACCGATGGAGAATAAACAGAAGAGGAAATACTCGCAGGCCATGGCGTTCGTGCTGCTGTTCGGCATCGTGAGTCTGTTTTCCGACATGACGCACGAAGGCGCGTCGAGCATCCGCGGCGCGTACCTGACGCTGCTGGGCGCCTCGGCCGGGACGATCGGCTTCATCTCCGGCCTCGGCGAGCTCGTGGGCTACTCGATGCGCTACGTGTTCGGCAAGCTCACGGACAAAACGAAGCACTACTGGACGATGACGATTGTCGGCTACGTGCTCGATGTGCTGGCCGTACCGGCGCTCGCGCTCGTCGGCGAGCACGGCTGGGTCTGGGCGTGCGCACTGCTCGTCATCCAGCGCATGGGCAAGGCCATCAAAAAGCCCGCGAAGGACACCATTCTCTCCTTTGCCGCCTCGCAGGAGGGCGTCGGCAAGAGCTTCGGCATTCAGGAGGTGCTCGACCAGATCGGTGCGTTCCTCGGCCCGGTGCTGCTGTATCTGGTGATGCTCTTCAAAACCGACGGCACGACGTTTCAGGCCTATTCCACGTGCTTTGCCGTGCTGGCTATTCCGGGTGCGATCACGCTCGTGCTGCTGCTCGTGACGAAGCGGAAGTTCCCGAACCCCGAGCACTTTGAGCCCGAGCCGAAGGAATATGTGCCTTTCAAAATGAAAAAAGAGTTCGTGCTCTATATTGCGGGCATCAGCCTGTTCGCATTCGGCTTCATTGACTATTCGCTCGTGCTCATGCACGTCTCGCGCACGTATACGCACCTCGCCTCCGGTCTTGCGGAGACGTCCGCGCTCGTCAGCAGCGGGTCGCTGCCGCTGCTGTATGCCGGGGCCATGCTGGTCGATGCCGTGGCGGCGCTGGTGTTCGGCCTGCTGTACGATAAAAAGGGCGTGCAGGCGCTCGTGTGGTCGGCGCTGCTGTCGGCGCCGTTTGCGGTGTTCGTGTTTGCGTGCCGCGGTGTCGGCGCGCTGCTCGTGGGCGTCGCGCTCTGGGGTGTCGGCATGGGCGCGCAGGAGTCGATCTTGAAGGCCGCCGTCACGCAGATGGTGCCCAAGGCCAGCCGCGCCACCGGATACGGCGTGTTTGAGTGCGCGTTCGGCGTGTTCTGGTTTCTCGGCAGCTGGCTGCTCGGCGTGCTGTATGATGTGAGCATCCCGGCCATGGTGGCGGTGTCGGTGGCGGCGCAGCTGGCGGCTATCCCGCTGTATCTGCGCTCGGCAAAACTGCACCGCGACGGTTTGAAAGGAGAAAACGCATGAAGCATATCCGTATTCTGCCCCTGCTGCTTGCGCTCGCGCTGCTGTGCACGGGCTGCGCCGCCGGCGGCGCAGCGGAGCCAACGCCCGCCCCGGACATGAGCGACCTCCCGCTCGACGGGGGCTATGCCTACCTGCGCGTAGAGGTGCTCTCGCGCGACAAGGACGCGAAAACGCTGGAGGTGCGGGTGCTCGATTTCGGCGACGCCGACGGGGTGAACGTCGGCGCGCTCCCGGCCGGTGCGCAGGGCACGGTCGACTGCGCCGACCTGCTGTCGATGGCGATGATGATCGACTCCGGCGAGTGGATCATCACCTATGCAGACCTTGGGCAGCAGGCGTTCCCGCTGCGGCTGACGTCGATCGAGAACCCGGAGCACTTTGCCGAGCGTGCGGGGAAATAAAAAACACCGGCTGAGATTTCCTCAGCCGGTGATTTTGTCACCAGAACTTTTTCTTTTTGCACACCCACAGGCTGATGCCCACGATCACGATGCTCACGATCACGACGACCGGGTAGCCGTACTTCCACGTCAGCTCCGGCATACCGGCAAAGTTCATGCCGTACCACCCGACGAGCAGCGTCAGCGGCAGGAAGATCGTCGTCACGATCGTCAGGATCTGCATGATGCGGTTTTGCCGCGTGTCGATCTCGGCCTGAAACAGGCTCTGCAGCTGCGCGCACGATTCGCGCAGCAGCTGCGACTCCTCGCGCAGGCGGATCACGCGGTCCTCGAACATGCGAAACAGCAGCTGCTCACTGTCGGTGAAGAAGCCGTTTTCGTTCTCGTGCAGCTCGCACGCCACGTCGTCGAGCTGGGAGTAGTAGCGAAACCACGCCATGGTCTCCTTGCGCAGCGCGGTCATCGGCGCGGAGAAATCGTCCAGCTCGTGCGCCAGCACCCGATCCTCGAGCGCCTCGATGCGGTCCTCGATCTTTTCGAGCCGGTGCAGATCGCGGGCGATGAGCTGCTCAAAAAAGTCGTAGAGGAACCGGCCGACGCTGCCGTCGGTCCAGCGCTTTTCCCGGGCGATGCGGCGCAGCTGCCCCTGCAGCGCGCTCTCGTCGTCCACGAGCACGACGCGCGCGGCCGTGACGAGATAGCCGCAGGCGAGCGGCTTGCCGTCCTTGCCCTGGTGCGGCAGCACGAGCGTGCCCGCTAGGCAGTCGGAACGTACCTCGGCCTTGCACACGCGCGCGTCGCGCGCCGGGGGTGTGTGGTGCAGTGTCCGTTCCAGACCGGGCAGCGCCGGCTGGTGCGACAGCTCTTCGGACGTCAGCAGCACGACGGCGGGCTGCTCCGGCGCGGGCGCGTGCTCCTGCTGCGTGAGCGTCTGCCCGATGGTATACCAATACAAATGTGGTCCCTCCCATAAGTCGCGGTGTTTTTCCCATTGTAGCACACCGGGCGCGCGGACACAACGTCCGGGTGGAAATCGGGGCGCGGGTGTGCTATACTGGACAAAAATCGTACTTTGGGGGAAGTATTATGATCGTCTATTACACCGGCACCGGCAACAGCCGCTATGTTGCCCAGCGCTTTGCCGCCGCCCTCGGCGACGATCTCATCACCGCGAACGAATACATCAAAAACGATACGCCCGCCGACCTGTATTCCGACCGGCCGTGGGTGTTCGTCTCGCCGACGTACGGCTGGCAGATCCCGCACATTTTTGCGGACTTTCTCCGCCGCGGCCGCTTCACCGGCAGCCGCAAGGCCTACTTTGTCATGACCTGCGGCAGCGAGATCGGCAACGCCGGCAGCCGCATCGCGGCGCTGTGCGCGGACATCGGGCTCGATTATCAGGGCGTGCTGCAGGTCGTCATGCCGGAAAACTACGTTGCCATGTTCTACGTGCCCGGCGCGGAGGAGGCAGCGCAGATCATCACGGCGGCGCAGCCGTCCATCGACGGGGGCATTGCCTGCGTGCAGCGCGGGGAAGCGTTCCCGGCGCCGAAGGTCGGCCTACTCGATCGATTCAAGACCGGCCCGGTGAACACGATCTTTTATCAGTGGTTTGTCAAGTCCGGGCCGTTCACGGTCTCGGACGCGTGCATCGGCTGCGGCAAGTGCGCGCTGAGCTGCCCGGTCAACGGCATCGACATTGTGGAGCGCCGGCCACGCTGGAACGGCGCGTGCACGCACTGCATGGCCTGCATCTGCGGCTGCCCGGTGTCCGCCATCGAGTACGGGCACAAGAGTCAGGGCAAGCCCCGCTACCAGTGCCCGGAGTATCAATGAAAAGCAGCCCCGCGCCGGGTCCCCGGCGCGGGGCTTGCGTTTGTCAAGGGGCACGGATGCATGCAGGTCCGAGCGCATTTTCGCTGTTTTGCAGAGCGGGAAGGGGAGACGCAGCCCGGGGCAAAGAAACAGGAAACCGGAGGTGCGCACTGCACGGTAGTTACCGGAAGGCTTGTTAAATTTTTGTTATACTATTTTTCACCTTTTAGTTGACAATTTGTTCTGAAAAATATAAAATGGCCTTGTTTTCATATGCATGGCTGCGCAGCCAAACGCAAAGCTACGAAGGTAGCTTTTTCCTTATGCCTTATTTGTCAGACAATAAGATAATCAGAGAGGATGATGTGAGAACGCTATCTGGGAAAAGAGAAGATCACCAAAATAAGGAGGATACCAATGAAAAGCGCAAGTAACAGAACAAAATACTTTTTGGCTGTCATTTCCCTTGGCTTCGTCTATGGTTCGATGTTCAATCTGGCCTATATGAAGTACATCTTTTACGATGCAATGCTGGAGGCGATGCAGTGCACCAACACGCAGCTCGGCCTTCTGATTACGGTCTATACCATCGTGAGCTGCGTTGGCCTTCTGCCCGGCGGCTGGATTGCGGACCGCTGCAAAACGAAAGGCATTATCGTTGTATCCGCATATCTGCAGGCCGCAGTCAGCATTTTCTTCGCATTTACGATGCGCAGCTATGCGTGCGCAATGATTACATGGATCATCTCCGGCATCGCCAGCGTTACCGCATTCTTTGCGGCCATTCTCAAGGCGGTCTCCATGGTCGGCGGCGAGGATGAGCAGGGCCGCACATTCGGTTATTACGAGGCATTCTGCGGCCTGTCCGCCACGATCACAAATGCGGTTGCCCTTTGGGCTTTCTCCTGCATGGACAACTCCGTCACTGCCCTCAAAACTGCGGTCATCGTGATGGGCATCATGAGCTTTATCGGCGGCCTGCTTGTTCAGATCTTCTTTGATGAGAAGATCACCGAAGTCCACTACAGCGCCGCGGTAAAGAAAAAAGTCGATATCAAGGGCACTTTTGCCGTGTTCAAGCTCCCGAAATTCTACCTCAGCTGCATCATTATCTTCTGCTGCTACGGCTTTTATACCTGCCAGTCCTTCATCACACCGTACATGACCAACGTGCTCGGAGCAACGGTCACGTTCGCGGGCTTCCTGGCGATCCTCAAGAGCTACGGCCTGAAGCTGATTGGCGCGCCCATCGGCGGCATGCTGGCCGACAAAATGAAGTCCGTGTCCAAGTTCGAGATCATCGCTTTCGGTGCGATGTTTGTGATCACGCTTTACATCTCCCTTGCAAAAGGCGGCTCTTCGCTCGTCACGATCTTCACCGTGCTGACGCTTGTTCTTGCAACCGTTTGCTTCATGGCGCGCGGCGTCATGTGGGCCTCTGTTGACGAGGCAAAGGTACCGAAGGAGATCTCCGGCACCGCAATGGCTGTGGCGTCCATTGTCGGCTTCGACCTGCCGGATATCTGCCTGCCCGCGATCATTGGCAACTGGCTCGACAAGTACGGCAACGCGGCATACTCCAAAGTGTTCACGCTGCTGTGCGGCATGTGCATTGTCGGTGTGCTGGCAGCACTGGCCATGGTGCTCCTCAATAAAAAAGAGGCCAAGGCAGCGAACACCTGAGTCAGATTGAGTTTATCGGAACGATTCCCGGGGGGAATGCGCCTGCTTTTTCCCAGGGAATATGGATTTCAAGTTTATCACTGGAATTGGAGATTAAAATGCAGGAAAAAATCATCATCAATCACGAGCACTGCAAGGGCTGCGGCCTTTGTGTGAGCGTATGCAGAAAGGGCGCACTGAGCCAGTCGTCCGAAATGAACAAGAGCGGTTATCGCTATGCAATAGCCGACCCAAACAAATGCGTAGGCTGCGGCATGTGCTACAGAATGTGCCCAGACTACTGCATCGAGATCCATACCTGAGGAGGCGGAGAAATGGAAAAAGTATTGATGAAAGGCAACGAAGCGCTTGCCGAGGCGGCGCTGCGTGCCGGCTGCAGATTTTACAGCGGCTATCCGATCACGCCTCAGACCGAGATCCTGGAATATCTCTCGTGGAGAATGGCGGAGGTCGGCGGTCAGTTCATTCAGACCGAATCCGAGCTTGGCGGCGTGAACATGCTGTATGGAGCGGCAGCGACTGGCGCAAGAGCGATGACCAGCTCCTCCGGCCCGGGCTTCGCGCTGCAGCATGAGGGCATTTCCTATCTGTGCGCGGCGGATCTGCCGGCTGTGCTGATCGATGTCATGCGTATCGGCAACGGTCTCGGCGACATTGCGCAGGGGCAGGGCGACTATTGGGCCGTCACACGCGGCGGCGGCAACGGCGACTATCGGACCATCGTCCTCGCGCCAAACTCCGTTCAGGAAGGCATGGATCTTGTCCGCGACGCATTTGATCTTGCGGAGAAGTACCTTCACCCCGTGATCATTGCCTCCGACGCTGCGATCGGTCAGATGATGGAGATCGTTCAGCTGCCGGAGATGCACGAGCACGACATCAACGCCTATGACTGGTCGGTCAAAGGCAGCAAGATCGGCGAGCAGCACAAGGTCGTCAGCAATGTCTGCTTCTACGGCCACAAGAACTATGAGGAATACCTTTCCGGAAAATACCAGACCATCACCGACAACGAGCAGCGCTGGGAAAGCTATATGACCGAGGACGCGGAGGTCATCACGGTGGCATTCGGCATCAGTTCCCGCATTGCGAAAGAAGCTGTGAGAATGGCCCGCGCACAGGGATTCCGTCTTGGCCTGATCCGCCCGATCACGCTCTGGCCGTACCCGAACAAGGCGTTCGAGCATTTTGCGCCCGACTTCAAGGGCTTTGTATGCGTCGAAATGAATATTCTCGGCCAGATGGTCGATGATCTCAAGCTTGCGACCGACAGCCGTTATCCGATCGACTCCTACGGCACGTTCTTTGATGTTCCCGATCCCGAGGTCATCGTGAAGAAAGCCCGCGAGCTTGCTGGAAAGTGAGGAAAAAGTTATGATACTCAAAAAGCCTGACAGTCTTACCTACCCCGGCTCTTCCTTCTGCCCTGGTTGCGCCCACGGTATTTCCGACAGAATCATTGCCGAATCGGTGGAAGCGCTCGGCATGCGCGAAAAGTTCATCCCCACGGTCGACGTTGCCTGCGGCGCGTGGAGCATGGACATTTGGGATTTTGACACCGTCATGTGTGCGCACGGCCGCCCCATCGCCGTAGCCGCCGGCATCAAGCGCGCCCGCCCGGATGCGCTTGTCGCCGCTTACCTCGGCGACGGCGCCGCTTACTCGATCGGCACCGCCGAGACCGTTCACTGCGCCCTGCGCAATGAGAACATTGTCGCCATTGTTCTGAACAACGGCGTGTTTGGCATGACTGGCGGCCAGATGGCGCCGACCACGCTTCCGGGTCAGAAGACCGCCTCTTCTCTCAAGGGCCGTGATCCCAAGACGCAGGGCGGCGTCTTTGACATTACCAAGACCATCGGCTACATGGACATCGCATACCTTGCCCGCGCTGCGCTCGACAGCCCTGCCGGCGTCATCAAGGCGCAGCAGTATATCCAGAAGGCGTTTGAAAAGCAGCTTCGCGGCGAGGGCTTCTGCCTTGTCGAGCTGCTGGGCGCCTGCCCGACCAACTGGAACCTCAGCCCGGCCGCAGCGTGTGAGCGCATCCGCAACGAGAGTCTGAAATACTACGAGCTCGGCGAGTTCATTGATAAGAAGGAGAAATAAATATGACTGAAATTATCTGCGCCGGATTCGGTGGACAGGGAGTTTTGGTTGCCGGCAACATTCTTGCGTTTGCCGGCATGGAAGCCGGAAAAATCATTACCTGGTACCCCTCTTACGGTTCCGAAATGCGCGGCGGTACCGCAAACTGCAACATCAAGATCAGCGACGAAGAGATCGCGAGCCCTTATGTCAAGGTGCCCGATGTTCTCATCTGCCTCAACGAGGTCTCCATCGGCAAATTCATGGACACCATGAAGCCCGGTGCCATCCTCGTCGTCAACAGCTCCCTGTGCAGTCCGGACTATGCGTTTCGGGACGACATCCGGGTCGTTCGCGTCCCGGCGAGCGACATTGCAAACGAGCTCGGCAATCCGAGAGGCCTGAACATTGCGGCGCTCGGCGCGGCCGTCGCCGCCTCCGGCATGTTTGACTGCGAGGCCTTCAAGGGCTATATCGACAAGTTTTTTGCCCGCAAAGGCAAGGTCAATCCCAAAAACGGAATGTGCTTTGACGCGGGCGTAAAGAGCGTCACCGGCACAAAGTAAAAAAACTTTTGTTGGTTGTGTGGAAATGAGAACGATAGATTTTTGCTTCATTGGAATATATCTTGTCGCCATGCTGGCCATCGGTGTCTTTGCCAACCGGAAGGACAAAGGCACGGAAAATTACTATGTCGGCGGGAGAAGGCAAAACCCGGTCACGATCATGTGTCTGTGGGTCTCCTGCTGGATCGGCGGCGCATCCGTGATCGGGACCTCGACAAAGGGCTACGACATGGGCATCACCGCCGTGTGGTACGTTGGCATGACTGCGATGGGATGCCTGCTGTTCTCCCTGCTGCTGTCAGAAAAGGTCAAGCGCATCGGAGACAAGCTGCAGCATATTACATATCCCGAATTTATTGAGAGCCGTTATGATGGCCGCGCACGCCTTGTCGCCACTATCTGCACGCTCTTTGGCATGATCGGTGTCACCGCTTCACAGCTTGTTGCGGCTGGCGAAATTCTCAACACTCTCACGCAGCTCGGCCTCGGAAAATCCTTTCTGATCGCCTCCGTCGTCCTGATCGCCTATACGGCGCTCGGCGGCTTCATGGCCGTTGTCTATACCGACTGGGTGCAGGTGGGCCTGCTTGTGCTCGGCATTGTGATCGGCGTGCCCTTTGCCGCAAAGGCGACCGGCGGCATCAGCGCTGTCCGTGCACTGCCGGCGAGCTACTTCGACCTCGGCGCATGGGGCTGGCCGACGATCATCGCGTTTGCGGTATCCACGGTGCTGTCGTTTTTCACCACCATGGACAGCTACACCCGCTGCATCTCGGCGAAGTCACCCGCAGTTGCAAAGCGCGGCGGCATTTACGCGGCTTTACTCATCATTCCTCTTGCTTTCTGTTCTACTTATGAGGGCATGGCCACCAAGCTCCTGATACCGGATCTGCCTGCCGGCACCAACGTCATGACGAACCTGATCCTCATGACGTTCCCGTCCGGTATTAAGGGGATCGTCATTGTTGGCATTCTTGCTGCGATCATGTCCTCAGGCGATGTCGCCATCATCACCGGCTCGGCCAACATCACGCGGGATATCTACCTTCGCTATATCAATCCCCAGGCGTCCGAGCAGAAGATTTCGCGCCTCGGCATCGCCGCATCTGCCGTCATCGGCATCACCAGCGCACTGATCGCATGGTTTATGCAGGATATCATGAACATCATGTTCATAACGCTGACCATCCTCTCGGCCGGCCTGTTTTTCCCGACCGTTATGGGCTTTGTCTGGAAGCGCGGCAATTCTCAGGCCGCATTTTACAGCATCCTTGTGGCGACCGTCACGGTCATCGGCTGGTATATCTGCAAAAGCTCCGGCCTTGGCAGCGTTTTTCAGATCGACTGCCTCTGGCCCGGCCTCATCACCTCCGGCGCGATCTACTTCCTTGTCTCCATTTTCGGCAGGCAGAGCGACGAGGAACGTGCCCGGGTCGAAGAATTTCTCTCCATAGGCAAGGCGCAGGAAGAATAGGCACAAAAAATGTCATCCCGCTTTTGGCGGGATGACATTCCAAAAAGAGGCGGTTTTTATTGCTGGTTCTCACCGAAGAAGTAGTTCGTCTGGCGGGTGATATCTTCCTGCGAGAAATCGAAGTGCCGGTTCAGCCACTCGGTCGCGGCGTTCATGTCGCGGGCACAGATGGCTTTGTACAGTTGCTCATGGATCTTGCAGGATTCCTCGAGCTGTCCCTGGTCCTCGACGACCTGATGCGAATAGTAGATATCCTTCGAGTAGATGTCGTTGAATGTGCTGAGCATATACTGATACAGCGTGTTTTTCGACAGCGTGACGAGCACGCTGTGGAAGTTCATGTCGTAGAGCTGGCGCTCGTCGGTCGTGCTGCTGTTGAGATAACGGTTCAGGCAGTCGCCGAGTTCTTTGATCTCGGCATCGGTGGCGCTGTTGATGACCTCTCGCACCGCGCCAAGCTCGATAGAGTGACGCAGTTCAATCAGATCGCGCAGCGTACACCCCTGCAGACGAAAGTACATCGAAAGGCTGTCCGTCATGGAGGGCAGCAGGTTGTTCACGACAAAGCTGCCGCCGCCTTTCCGCGACTCGATCAGTCCGTATACCTCGAGCGCCTTCAGCGCCTCTCTTACGGAGGACCGGCTGACGCCGAATATCTGCGTCAGTTCACCTTCCGTCGGGAGACAGTCGCCAACCTTGAGTTCTCCGGATATGATCGCCTGCTTGATTTGACTGATGATATTTTTAAAGTTCCTCTCCTGATGAACGGATGTGAACAAAACATTTTCACCCTTTCTCGCTATGTCATGGTCAAGATTATAACACACGAAAATCTGTAATGCAAACATACAAATATGCCACGGAGGTAAAAAATGACCGAAAACATAAAAATGCCGCTCGAAGGCATAAAAGTGATCGAGCTGGCGACCGTTGTTGCCGCGCCTACCGCCGGACGGATGCTGAGCGCATATGGCGCCGAGGTCATCAAAATTGAGAGCCTTGCCGGCGACGACTACCGTGTGGCCGGCAATTTTGAACGCGTTGTCTGTGAGGACTACAAAAACCCGCTCTTTACGATCCAGAACAGCGGCAAGAAGCTCACATCCATCAATCTGAAGCATCCCGACGGAAAAGCCGCGATGCTCAAGCTGCTCGAGGACGCGGATGTGTTCCTTACGAATGTGCGTACCGGCGGCCTCCAGCGCCTTGGCCTCGACTACGAAAGCCTGCACGAACGGTATCCGAAGCTTGTTTATGCGCACTTTTCGGGGTTCGGCCCGAAGGGTCCCGTTGCTTCCAATCCCGGCTTCGACAGCACTGCGTTCTGGCTGCGCTCCGGGCCGATGGCCGATTGGCAGGTGCCGGGCAGCTTCCCGTTTAACCCGACCTATGCCTTTGGCGATATGTCCACGAGTTCCGTGCTGTTTTCCGGCATCCTCATGGCGCTGCTCGGCCGCGTGCGCACCGGCCGCGGCACACTGGTCAACACATCGCTTTTTGCAAGCGGCATCTGGTGCAACGCAGTGTCCGTCGTATCGCACCAGCCGCAGTTTGGCGGCAAACGCCCGCTGGATCCGCTGCGCCCCGCGGACCCGTTCTCACAGTATTATCTGTGTGCGGACGGGAAGTGGATCGGCATTTTTGACAACGAGTATCAGCGCGACCTGCCGAAGTTTGCCAAGCTGTTTGACATGCCGGATGTGACCGAAAATCCCAACTATGCATCGCTCGGCGCGCTCGCCGAGAGCGATGCGATTGTGGCGTTTGTCGAGCGGCTCAACAAGCTGTTTTTGACGCGCACGAGCAGCGAATGGCGTGATTATCTCAGCAGCAACAGCGTTTCCTGCGAGGTCATGCACTGCACGCGCGACGTCAGCACCGACGAGCAGGCGCTCGCCAACGGTTATGTGCAGGAGCTGGAGTTCCAAGACGGCCTGAAGGTCATGATGCCCTGTCCGCCCGTGCATTTTTCGGACTACGAGCAGCGCAGTTATACGCCCACCGGAAAGATCGGGGAAGACACTGACCGTGTGTTTGCGGCCCTGGGCTATACGGATGAAGAAATCGCGCGCATGCGCGAAGAGAACGCCATTATCTAAAGACAAAGGAGAATTAAAATGAAAGTTGTATTTACAGAGGCCCCTGCAACGAAAGACAGAGATATGAGCATCGAGTTTTCCGTGCTGCCTAAAGATGCTGAGACCGCGATCGCCGTGTTTGACGAGCACTCCGAGCACAACGAGCAGTTTTATAAAGACATTGCGGATGCCGACGTCGTCATCAACGGCTATGTTTACCTCGGCAAGAAAGAGATCGACGCCATGCCCAAGTGCAAGGTCATTTCCTTCCAGTCCACCGGCTTCAATGAGGTCGATATCGATTATGCCACCGAAAAGGGCATCGCTGTCGTTTCGATCGAGGACTACTGCACGCAGGAGACGGCAGAAAACGCAGTGGCGCTGATGCTGTTCCTGCAGCGCGGCCTGCGCATCTATGACCGGAGCGTTCAGCAGGACAAGCAGTGGATCTACGACGCGGCCAAGGGACTCAAGCGCATCGAAGGGCAGACCATGGGCATCGTCGGCCTGGGCCGTATTGGCCGCTCGGTCGCCAAGAAGGCCAAAGGGCTGGACATGCACGTCATTGCCTACGATCCGTTCCTGCCTGCCGAGGTCGCAGAGAGCGTGGGCGTGGAGCTCGTGGATATGGACACCATTCTTGAGCAGTCGGACGTTATCTCCATCCACATGAACCTTACGGACGACAATTATCACATGTTCAACAAAGAACTGTTTGCCAAGTGCAAAAAGCAGCCGATCATTATCAACGAGGGCCGCGGCGCAATGATCTGCGAAGAAGATCTGGCCTGGGCGCTGGACAACGGCCTGGTTCGCGCTGCCGGTCTGGATATGCTGGAGTCCGAGTTCCCCGAGCTTGACAAGTGCCCGCTCCTCGGCCGGGATAATGTCATTATCACGCCGCACAGCGGCTTCTTCTCCGACACTTCCATGGATCTGCTGTGCAGACTCTCTACCATCAACGCGCTGCTCTGCTACGAAGGCCGCTACAAAGAGGCCCACATCGTCCGCAACGGCATCGGTCTTGACTGATCGGAGCCTTATACCATCACAGCCGCAGGCCGCTGAAAGCGTTTGCTTTCAGCGGCCTGTTTTCGATTGCCGGGCATTATGAGACAAATTGCGCCCCGCGCCGGGTCCCCGGTGCGGGGCTTGCGTTTTTACAGATAGCACTCCGGCCGCCGCTGCTTGAGGTATGGGCGCTTTTGCTCGCGCCAGAGCCGCGCCTCGGCGAGGTCGAGCTCCTGCACGATGAGCTGCTCGCGGTCGTCGGCTTTATAGATCACGTCGCCGCTCGGGTGCACGATGAGCGACTCGCCGGCGAAGTCCATCCCGTCCTCACGCCCCACGCGGTTGCACATGGCGACGAAGATCTGGTTCTGCATCGCCTGCACGCGGATCTCCCACTCGAAGAGCTCCATGGGTTCGGCTTTCGTGTTCGCCGTCGGGATGATGACGAGGTCCGCCCCCTTGAGCGCGCACGTGCGGATGCTCTCCGGCAGGTGCCGGTCAAAGCAGATCACGATGCCGACGCGGCCCCACGGCAGATCGAACACGAGAAAGCCGTCCTCGGACGGCGTATAGTAGTCGCGCTCGTAAAACTGCGCCGCCTGCATGATGTGCACCATCTTGGCCACGCCCGCGCAGGCCCCCTCCGGCGTCAGCCAGAGGGAGGCGTCGTAGCGCCTGCCGCCCTGCTCGAGGTACATGTTCGGCGAGAGGTAGAGCCGGTGCGCCTTCGCCTTGTCCGCGAAGGCCTGCACCGTCGGGCTGTCCGCCGGGACGACATAGGCGTCCACATTCCGCCCTTCATACTGCGGAAAAAACGGCGTGAGCTGCACCTCCGGGAAAAACAGCAGGTCGCTGCCTGCGGCAGCGTCGCAGAAGGCGAGGGATTTTTTCAGGTTTTCGTCCATGCTTCCGCTCATGGACATCTGCGCCATGGCAAGCTTCATACGGCAGCTTCTTTCATGCATCCTGCACGGTCAGGCGCAGCACGTCCGGCCGCGCGTAGTGGCCGCACACGTCGAGCTCCATACGGCTCGTGGGCACGCGCTGCATGTCGAGATTGGCGTAGAGAATGTCCTCGGTGTCCCACACCGGCTGCACGACATAGTGCCCGTAGGGGTCGACGATGCAGCTGCCGCCGCGGCAGGGGATGTCGTTCAGGCGCGCGATCTCATCCGGGCAGTGCAGCCCGGCGGGGTAGTCCGCGCGGTGAAAGACCATGTCGCAGTTGATGAAGTAGCACCGGCCCTCGAGCGCGATGTGCTGCACGGTGGCCTGCCACTCGGGGTTGTCGTTCGTGTTCGGCGAGATGTAGAGCGTCACGCCCTTTTCATACAGTGCCGTGCGTGCCAGCGGCATATAGCTCTCCCAGCAGATGAGGCTGCCCATCGGGCCCCACGGCGTGTCCACGACCGGGAAATACCCGCGGTCGGCGTCGCCCCAGACCACGCGCTCGGCCCCGGTGGGCTTGAGCTTGCGGTGCACGGGTGCGAGCGTGCCGTCCGGGCAGAAGATGAGGTTGGAGTTGTAGAGCGTGCCCGTTACGCCGTCGCGCTCCGACACGCCGATGCTCACATACGCGCCTGCGGCCTTTGCCGCCGCGGCGAGGCGCTCCGTCTCCGGCCCGGGCACGACGATGGAGTTGTCGCAATACAGCTGCCAGTCCTTGCGTCCGTCCTCGTTGCGCGCGCCGACCGTGAAGCCGAACGTCATGCCGTACGGGTAGCCGGGGATGAACAGCTCCGGGAACACGATGAGCTCCGCGCCGTTGTGCGCGCACTCCGCGATCAGACGCACGGCTTTGTCCGTGCACGCGGCCTTATCAAACAGCACCGGCGCCGCCTGCACCACGGCGATGCGGCACGTCGGCTTGAGATCTTTCATATGCCTGCCTCCCTGAATCTCGTTTCTGCCCTTAAAATAACACGGCTTTGCTGGGAATTCAAGACGCAAAAACGCCCGCACGGCGTGCAGGCGTTTTCGGCTTGGCAATTTTCGCAAAAGGCTTCAGGCAGCCTTGGTCTTGTCTGGGACGAGCTTGTGCGCGATCAGGCACAGGAGCATCGTGCCGGCCATGTCGGGCAGCGTGTTGCCGACCGGGATGTCCACGGTCATGAGCACGCGGTAGAGCACGAAGCCCAGCGCCCAGACGACGGCGTTGCACACATCGAGCCTGCCGCTCGCGCCGCCGCGCTTGAGCAGGAAGAAGTCCGTGATCTGGATGGCGATCATCGGCGCGAACACGGAGCCGATCAGGTACAGAAAGTTCGTGATGTCGTCCATCGGGAAGCAGATGGCGCAGACCGTGCCGATGACGGTCACGATGAGCGCGGCGTACTTGCCGTTGATCTTCTTCGACAGGGACTCGGCCGAGATGCCAGCGCTGTACGCATCGAGGAACGTCGTCGTGACGGTCGAGAGGATGAGGATGAGCAGCGCGGCCACGCCGAGACCGGCCTTGACCATGATGAGCGCGATGTCGCCCTCGCCGGTGAAGATGGCGGCACCCATGCCGATGACGTACATCCAGCAGCTCACGACGCCGTAGGTCAGCGTGCTCGAGAGCGTGGCGGCGAAGGGCTTTTCGGCCTCGCGCGTGTAGTCGGAGATGAGCGGCAGCCACGACAGCGGCATGGCCACGGCCAGCTCGACCGCCGCGCCGAAGCTCAGGCTGTCGTCCGGCGTCGTGACGGGCGTGCCGCCGCGGAACACCACCACGCACAGTACGATCGAGAGGATGAACAGCGCCGCCATGGCGATCTTGTTGATCCAGCCGAGGTTCTTGATGCCGACGGCGATCCACACCACGATGAGCCCGCCGATGACGAGGCACCACACCCACTTGCCGATGCCGAGCACGGTGTTCGTGGCCAGCGCGCCGTCATAGATCATGATGGCCGTCCAGCCGACGAGCTGCAGCACGTTGAGCGCGGCGAAAAACAGGCAGCCGATGCGGCCGAAGCTCAGCTCGACCGTGCCCATGGCGCTGCGGCGGGTGCGGCCGCCGATGAGGCCCGCGAAGAAAAACATCGCGCAGCCGATGACGTGTCCGATGAGGATGGCGAGCAGGCCCTTCGTGAAGCCGAGGGGGGCAAAGTACGTGCCCGTGAGGATCTCCGCGATGGACACGGCCGCGCCGAACCAGATGAGGCTGTTCTGGAAGCTGGAAGTCTTTTTCATGCTCAGGCCTCCTGCCGGTATTCCGGCTTCAGGTCGAACGCATGGTCCATCGGGCCGGAGCCGGCGCCGAGGTCGAGCATGGCGGCCAGTGCGCCGGAGAGGTAGTCCTTCGCGCGGCGGACGGCCGTGTCGAGGTCAAAGCCCTTGGCGAGGTTGGCCGCGATGGCGCTCGAGAGCGTGCAGCCGGTGCCGTGGGTGTTGGGGTTGTCGATGCGCTTGCCGTTGAACCACTCGTAGCCGCCGCTGCGGTACAGGAGGTCATTGGCATCGTTGAGCCGGTGCCCGCCCTTGCACAGGACGGCGCAGCCGTAGCGCTCGCTGATGGCTTTTCCGGCGGCGATCATGTCGTCGGGGGAGGTGATGGTCAGGCCCGAGAGCACCTCCGCCTCCGGGATGTTGGGCGTGAGCACGGTGGCAAGCGGCAGCAGCCGCGCCTCAAGCGTGGCGATGGCGTCCTCGGAGATGAGCCGCGCGCCGCTCGTGGCGACCATCACGGGGTCGACGACGATGTTCTGCGCTGCGTAGTGCTGCAGCCGCTCGGCGATGACCTCAATGAGGCCGGAGGACGCGACCATGCCGATCTTCACCGCGTCAGGCCGGATGTCGGTAAAGACGCTGTCGATCTGCTGGCCGAGAAATGCCGGGCTTACTTCAAAAATACCCTGTACGCCGGTCGTGTTCTGGGCGGTCAGTGCCGTGATCGCACTCATGGCAAATACACCATTCATGGTCATGGCTTTCAGATCGGCCTGAATACCGGCGCCTCCGCTGGAATCGCTTCCGGCGATCGTTAATGCTGTTTTCATATTCTGTCTCCTTTTCAGCATCAATTTTGTTGAGCGACGGAAAGTGGTGCCCCCGATCCGCCGCTGTTTATATGTTTGTCTGCGCCCGCGCGCAGGGGATTACAGATCCAGCGCCGTGCGCACGGCGGCTTTGAGTTCCCGCGTGGCGGCGGGGATGTCCGGCTGCGCGAAGATCGCGCTCACGACGGCGACGCCGACGATGCCGCTGCCGGAGAGCCGGGCGACATTGTCCTTCGTGATGCCGCCGATGGCGATGACCGGGATGGACACGGCCGCGCAGATATCGCGCAGAGTGTCATAGCTCACGGCGTTGGCGTCGGTCTTCGTCCCGGTCGGGAACACGGCGCCCACGCCGAGATAGTCCGCGCCCTCGCGCTCGGCCAGCAGGGCTTCTTCCACCGTCTGGGCCGACACGCCGAGAATCTTGTCCGGGCCGATGAGTTCGCGCACCTTTCCGGCCGCCATGTCGCTCTGGCCGACGTGCACGCCGTCGGCGTCCGTGGCGATGGCGAGCGCCACGTTGTCGTCGAGCACGAACGGCACGCCGTACTGCCGGCACAGCGCCTTGAGCGCAAGGGCTTCTTCTTTGAAATGTGCCTCGTCGAGTTCCTTCTCGCGCAGCTGCAGAAACGTTGCGCCGCCCTGCAGCGCCTGCTCGGCCTGTTCGTAGAGCGTCTGGCCGTGCAGCCACGAGCGGTCGGTCACGGCGTAGAGCAGCAGAGATGCGTTATCGCAGTTCATATTTGGCTCCTTCCTCCAGCGCGTCGCCGGTCATGTTGAAAATGGCGTCGATGATACGGTTGCGGTAGGTGCTGTTGCCGTCACCGGGCTGCATGTTGGCCCAGCCGATCTCGCCCGCGAGACCCATCATGCACACGGCGGCCGCCGCGGCGTCGAGCTTGCGGTCGGGATTTGCGACCAGGAACGCCGTCATCAGCGCCGAGAGCTGGCAGCCCGTGCCGGTGATGCGGCTCATCTCCGCGCGGCCGTTGCGGATGCACCAGCAGCGCTCGCCGTCGCTCACAAGGTCGATCGCGCCGGTCACGGCGATGATGCAGCCGGTCTGCTTGGCGAACGCCTTGACCAGCGCTACGCCGTCGTCGAGATTTGCCTCCGTCACGGCGTCGACCGCGTCGGCGTCCACGCCCTTGGTCGTGCCGCTGCCGGTGCAGAGGGTCTTGATCTCGGAGATGTTGCCGCGCACGGCGTCAAAGCGCACCTCGCGCATGAGGCGGTTGGCCGTGTCGGTGCGCAGGCGGCTCGCGCCCGCGCCCACGGGGTCGAGCAGTACGATGTGGCCGAGCGCGTTTGCCTTCTTCCCGGCGAGGAACATCGACGGGATGGTGTTTTTGTTGAGCGTGCCGATGTTGATGTTCAGCCCGCCGCAGATGCTCGTGATGTCCTCGACGTCGTCGGCATCGTCGGACATGATCGGCGAGCCGCCGGCCGCCAGCAGGACGTTCGCCACGTCGTTGACGGTGACGTAATTCGTGATGTTGTGCACGAGCGGTGATTTCGCGCGCACGTTCTCGAGCATGGTCTTGAGCACTTGCTCCATAGGAAATGGCTCCTTTCTTTTGCGGAAATGTCTGCATGAAAAAACAGCGGCGCCCGTAAAGAGTGCTGCTGTTGTGGTCCGGCAGTATGAATCCCTACGTTGGCATTGTCCAAATCAGGTGTGCGGGTCTAAGCGGATGCTTACTCTCAGCCAAAGCGGCTCCCCGTGTTTGTTACACTTTATGATAAGACGAAACTGCCGCCTTGTCAAGAAAGAATGTGGCGCTTGTATTTGTTCTTGTAAACTCGGCGTATAATACTTGATTTTGGTTGCAATCGAGGTACTGACATGGTAAAGTTAAGTGACCGTGGTGTGGCCAGCCGGGGCGCTGTTTGCTGCGTCTGATGATGCGCTTTACACGGTGAGGAAGGAATACAGTTGCACGGCAGGGGGCCGTGCAATGTTGTAGGAATCTAAAAAACAGGAGGAAGAAATGAAAACCAGAATGCACAATGGAAGCAGACTGCTGTCGCTGCTGCTGGCGGTAGTCCTTGTCTTCACACTGACGGTTCCGGCTCTTGCGGCGGACAAGCCGCAGGACATGAACCTGAGGATCGCAGTCATGTCCGACCTGCACTATCTCTCGCCGGATATGATTGCAGACACGGCGGACTTTGAGCACGCGCTCAACAGTGACCGCAAGCTGCTCAAGGAGAGCTCCGCAATCCTGTACGAAAAGTTTGAGCAAGTTCGCGCGGACAAGCCCGACATCCTTCTCGTGTCCGGCGACCTGACCAAGGACGGCGAGCAGGAGTGCCACGCGGCGCTGGCAAAGCAGCTGCAGCAGCTGCAGCAGGATATTCCGGGGCTGAAGATCTATGTCATCAACGGCAACCATGACATCCGTAATTACAATGCCAAGAACTTCAACACCCCAGACGGTAAGGCCGTGCCCGCCACGCGCACGCACCCGGAGGACTTCAAGCGTATCTACGACTTCGTCTACTCCGATCCGACCGTCATCGCGACCTTCACCCCGGCCGCGGGCAATGAGGCCGGCAGCCTGTCCTATGTTGCGCGACCGGTCGAGGGGCTGACCATTATCGCCATGGATACCTGCCGCTACAGCAAGGAGAACACCTCCAACGGCACGGATGAGCATGAGACGAGCGGCGCCATCAGCGCCGATCTGGAAAAGTGGGTCATCGAGCAGACTGCCGCCGCCAAGGCGCGCGGCGACCTTGTCGTCGGTCTGGAGCACCACGGCCTGGTGCCGCACTTCGATGTCGAGCCCACCATCCTGCCCATGTACCTCGTCAACGGCTATGAGCGCATCGCGCAGGAGTATGCCGATGCCGGCATGAGCGTCGTCTTCACCGGTCATATGCACGCGGTCGACATCGCTGCCATGACCACGAAGGCCGGCAACACCTTCTATGACATCGAGACCGGCTCTGCGCTGACGTATCCGTGCCCGATCCGCTTTGTCGACCTGCGCCGCAGCACCGTCGGCGGTGAGACGAACACCTACATGAGCGTGAGCACCAAGACGCATGCCGGCCCCATCAATTACACAGATCCCACCACGGGTACTGCGCATGTGATCGACGACCTGACCGAGTATGCCCGGGAATTCGGCTTCTCGACCGATATGCTCAAGACGGTCGCGGGCGACTTCGTCAAGTCCTTCTTCGGCAAGTATCTGCCGAACGACACCTGGCCGGTCACGAAGATCGTGGCGAACATCGACCAGATCATTGACGATGTGGCCGCCGTTCCGATCGCGGACGGCAAGGACCTGCTCGACTTTGCCAACTGGATCTATCAGTGCAACCTCGCCGGCGAGGACGACGGCAATTATCCCGCTTGGGTGCAGTCCGGCGTCGACCAGCTCAAGAGCGGTGCACTGCTCGATCAGGTGCTCGACATCGTTGCCAAGGACGCGTTCGGCCGCGGCAGCGTGCTGTTCACGAAGTTCCAGGGCCTGTTCACCAAGTACCTCAAGGGTCAGCTCAACGACCTGCTTGTGAAGATCGTCGTCTCCATGAGCGTGGACAACAACTGCCCCGACGACAACGATAAGACCATCCTGCTCGAGGGCAGCAATGCGCAGGTTCGCCTCCTGCCCGTCACCGGCAGCAGCGCCACCAGCACGCAGGCCTATGTGCAGGACGGCACCTCCACGGTGTTCCTCACCAGCCGCCAGCTCCGTGCGGCCACCAATGCGCAGTCCGGCGCGGCCGTGACGGTCAACGCCACCGATCCCGCGGCCGACACGGTCATCCTGGCCGGCCACTCGATCGCCAATGCGCGCAATGCGGGTGTTGCGGCCCTGCAGGTGCAGCTCGCAGCCGGCACCGTCACGCTGGATAGCGACGCGCTCGCGGCGCTTGACCTGCACAAGGACGTTGCCGTCTCGCTCACGGGGGCCTCTCTCAACGCTGCGCAGCAGCGTGCCCTCGGCACGCAGGCCGCTACGGCGACGCTTGCCAATGTCTCCGTCACCGTTGATGGCGCGGCGGCAAGCTACCCCGCCGGCAGCGTGCGCGCCAGCGTTCCGGTGCGTGCAGCGGACGACCTGACCGCGTGGAGCCTTGCCGAGGACGGCACCATCTCCGCCGCCGGCGGCGCGTGGGATGCGCAGCAGCAGACCTATGCCTTTGATGTGATCTCCGGCGTGACGGCCATCGCGCGCTTCCCGTTCACGGATGTGCCCGCCGGCAGCTGGTACTACGGCGCGGCGGCCTATGCCTACAATAACGGCCTCTTCGCCGGCACGACCGACACGACCTTTGCCCCGGATATGACCATGACCCGTGCCATGCTCGTGTCTGTGCTGTGGCGGCTCGCGGGCGAGCCCGCACCGAAGGGCACCAACACGTTTGACGATGTGCCGGACGGCGCATGGTACACGGACGCCGTCACCTGGGCGGCGGAGAACGGCGTGGTCGCCGGTATCGGCAATGGCTGCTTCGATCCCAGCGGCGCCGTCACGCGCGAGCAGACGGCCGTCATCCTCTTCAACTACGCGCAGAGCAAGGGCTATGACGTCAGCGCGCGCGCCGACCTCTCGGCCTTCCCGGACGCCGGCAGCGTGTCCGGCTGGGCACAGGAGGCGCTCGCGTGGGCCAATGCATCCGGCCTTATCAGCGGCGCGGTGCGCGGCACGCAGACGATCCTCGACCCCCAGGGCAGCGCCTCCCGCGCCCAGGTCGCCATGATCCTCATGGGCTACGTCGAGCACGTGGTCAACGCTTGATTCTCTTTTTCATATATCCCCGGCACAGCAATTTCCCAGCGGGGGCGGCACAAGCCGCCCCCGCGCACCTTTTTCTCCGGCGCTTCTTGGGCATCTGCCATACGCCGGGACACAAAAAAATGCGGAATTTGTGAAAAATTGCGGTTGACATTTGCCCGCGAAGTTTTTATACTCGAACCATCAGGATTTTTCATCAGAATCGGAGCAAATATCATGAACCGTAACTACTATTTTGCATACGCTTATTACTTTACTATGACAATATAGTAAGGCTGATTTGTGATGCAAAAAATAGCTCGGATCCC
>CAKTNQ010000020.1:0-26103 GCA_934589185.1 uncultured Oscillospiraceae bacterium
CCTTCCTTGCCGGTGAGCTTCTTGACCATTTCCTGCACGGCCGGGACACGGCTGGAGCCGCCGACGAGCAGGACCTTCGTCAGGTCGGACGCGGTGATGCCGGCGTCACTCATGGCCTGGCGCACCGGGCCGGCGGTCTTTTCGACGAGGTGAGCGGTCAGCTCGTTGAACTTGGCGCGCGTGAGCGTCACGTCCAGGTGCTTCGGGCCGGTCGCGTCCGCCGTGATGTACGGCAGATTGATGTTCGTGCTCGTCACGCCGGACAGCTCGATCTTCGCCTTCTCGGCAGCTTCCTTCAGGCGCTGCATGGCCACGCGGTCGCCGGACAGGTCGATGCCGTCGCTCTTCTTGAACTCCTCAACGAGGTAGTTGGTGATGCACTGGTCGAAGTCATCGCCGCCGAGGCGGTTGTTGCCGGCCGTGGCCAGCACTTCGATGACGCCGTCGCCGATCTCCAGCACGGAGACGTCGAACGTGCCGCCGCCGAGGTCGTAGACCATGATCTTCTGGTCGGTCTCCTTATCGAGGCCGTAGGCCAGCGCGGCCGCCGTCGGCTCATTGATGATACGCTTGACGTCGAGGCCGGCGATCTTGCCGGCGTCCTTGGTCGCCTGGCGCTGCGCGTCGGTGAAGTAGGCCGGCACGGTGATGACGGCTTCGGTCACAGGCTCGCCGAGGTAGGCTTCCGCATCGGCTTTCAGCTTCTGCAGGATCATGGCGCTGATCTCCTGCGGGGTGAACTTCTTGCCGTCGATCTCGACTTTATAATCCGAGCCCATCTCGCGCTTGATCGAGCTGATCGTGCGGTCCGGGTTCGTGACGGCCTGACGCTTTGCCACCTGGCCGACCATACGCTCGCCGGTCTTGGAGAACGCGACGACGGACGGGGTGGTGCGATGACCTTCCGCGTTGGGGATGACGGTCGCTTCGCCGCCCTCCATGACGGAGACGCAGCTGTTGGTGGTGCCAAGGTCGATACCGATAATTTTACTCATAATGATTTCCTCCTGTATTGAAAGCAGATTGTGTATACAAATTTATATTGGAATCAGTTTGCGACTTTCACGACGGAATACCGCAGCACGCGGTCGCCGATGCAAAAGCCCTTTTCAAACTCTTCCACGACAACGCCCTCGCCGTAGGCATCATCCTCGATGTGCATGACGGCGTTGTGGCGGTTGGCGTCAAACGGTTGGCCGACGGCTTCGATCGCCGTCACGCCGAGCTGATTGAGCGCGGTGTTGTACTGGTTCATGATGCCCTCAAGCCCCTTGCGGGCGGGGTCATCGTCCGGTGTCTGCGCCAGGGCGCGGGACAGACTGTCGTACACCGGCAGGAACTTTTTGAGCGTGTCGCAGCGGACGTCCGCGTAGATCGCTTCGCGCTCGCGGGTGCTGCGGCGGCGGTAGTTGTCATATTCGGCGAGCAGGCGGAGGTACTTGTCTTTCTCCGCCGCGAGATCGGCCTCGATCTCTTTTTTCGTCTCTTTCTTTTCCTTGGGTTCTTTTTCTTTTTTGGCTTCCTTCTTGTCGGCCTTCTTGCCGTCCTGCTTTGCCGGAGTTTCTTCGGTCTCGGCGGCCGGGGCGGCCGTGTCGGTCTTTACGTCTTCAGCGGTCGGAGCCGTCTCCGGCGCCGTCTGCTTCGGGTCGTTCGTTTTCGTGCTCATCTGTATCGTCTCCCTTGATAATCAGCTTGTTGTCCAGCCCGGGGGGCGGAAGCGTGCCGCCGCCGAGCAGCTTGGAAAGGCCGGCCGCGATGAAGCTGAGCTTCGCGGCGACCTTGGAATAGTCCATGCGCGTCGGGCCGACCACGCCGATCAGGCCACGCATATTTTCGCCCGCGTCATACGTCGCGAGCACGACGCTGCTGTCGCGCAGCTCCTCGGCCACATTCTCCGGGCCGATGAGCACGCGCACCTCGTTGTCGCCGCCGAGCTGCTCCATCGGGATGTCGAGCAGGTTGCTGCCGTCGGACAGGTAGCTCATGAGGCGGTGCGCCTTGTCGGGGTCGCGGAACTCCGGCTGGTGCAGCAGCTGCGACTCGCCGACGAGGTAGGTCTGCGCGGCGCCCGCGCCCGTGAGCACCTCAATGGCGAAGGCCGCGATCACGGCCGTGATGCCGAGGTTGTCCTGCGCGGCGCGCTCCGCCGAGCGGATCAGCACCGGGGTGATGTCGCCCTCGTGGATGCCCGTGAAGTGGGCGTTAAAGACGGTGGCGAGCTTCTGGATCATGCTCTGCTCGGCCGAGACCGGCAGGTGCACGAGCTTGTTTTTCACCGTGTCGTCGCTCAGCAGCAGCACGATGATGAAGCTGTTCGCGTCGAGATAAATGAGGTCGAAGCGGCGGATGGTCACGCCGGCGCTCGTCGTGAGCGTCACGGCGGGGTAGTTCGTCAGCTGCGAGGCAAGGCGGCTCGCGTCCGTCATGAGTTCGCCGCGCTGGTGGCGGCCCGTCAGACTCTGCATGATGGCCTGCGTCTCTTCCGCGGTGAGGTCCTTGTGCTCCATGAGCTCGTTGACGTACATCCGGTAGCCGAGCGGCGTGGGCACGCGGCCCGCCGACGTGTGCGGCTGCTCGAGATAGCCCATGGCGACCAGCTCCGCAAGCTCGTTGCGGATCGTGGCCGAGGAACAGCCGAGGTCCGCGCTCGCGGCGATGGCCTTTGAGCCGACCGGCTCCGCCGTGCGGATGTATTCCTCGATGACCGCGGCAAGTATTTTCTTTTTGCGGCTGCTGATGTCCATGATCTCCTCCGCTGGCACTCGGAGCTGCCGACTGTTGGCACTCCTGACCTTCGAGTGCTAATTTACACCCCGCCGCCCGGAAAGTCAAGTGCTTTTCCTATATTATTGATAGATTGTTCATAATTATTTTCCCGGCCGTTTCGGGGCGGGGGAGCGGGCGGTTTTACAGCGGGTGGTCCGGCTCGGACGCACCCGTTTCCCAGTCGAGCGGCGCCTGCGCGCGTGCGATTAGGCCGCGCACCTTGCCGACCGGCATGTGCAGCTCCGCCGCGATCTCCTCGGCGCTCGGGTCGCGGCCGAGTGCATGCCGGAACTGCCGGTAGACGCGGATGACCCGGTTCACCTCCGGGGACTCATACATGGAAAGGACGCGGAGCAGACACCCCGGGTCGGTCATGTCCGCGGCCGCGTCCGACGCCTGCGCGGGGGGTTCCTCGAACGATACGTCGATGTTCAGGCGCTCGATCCGGTCGTAGAACCGCTCCGTCTCCTCGAGCGAGAGATCCAGCTCCTCGAGCGTCAGGAGGTCCCCGATCGTGAGCGCGCCCGCCTGCCTGCCCTTTTCCACGAGCGCGTCGAGCCTTTGCGCCGCGGTGCGGTCTTTCTGTTCCATGTTTATCACCGTTTCCTTTCGTTCCTTGCGCTGCGTTGCAAAATCCGGGCGCGGCAGGCTGACCCGCCGCGCCCGGATGCGCTGTCATATCCGGATTCAGTTCAGAAAATCGCGCAGCTTCTTGCTGCGGCTGGGGTGGCGGAGCTTGCGCAGGGCCTTCGCCTCGATCTGGCGGATGCGCTCACGCGTGACGTTGAACTCCTTGCCGACCTCCTCGAGCGTGCGGGTGCGGCCGTCGACGATGCCGAAGCGCAGCTCGAGCACCTTCTTCTCGCGCGGAGTGAGCGTGTCGAGCACCTCCATGAGCTGCTCCTTGAGCAGCGAGAAGCTCGCCGCCTCGCTCGGCTCGGACGCGTCCTCGTCGGGGATGAAGTCGCCGAGGTGGGAGTCCTCCTCCTCGCCGATCGGCGTCTCGAGCGACACCGGCTCCTGCGCGATCTTGAGAATGTCACGCACCTTGTCGACCGGCATGTTCATCTCCGCCGCGATCTCCTCGGCGCTCGGGTCGTGGCCGAGCTCCTGCAGGAGCTGACGGGAGACGCGGATGACCTTGTTGATCGTCTCGACCATGTGCACGGGGATGCGGATCGTGCGCGCCTGGTCCGCGATGGCGCGGGTGATGGCCTGCCGGATCCACCACGTGGCATAGGTGGAGAACTTGTAGCCCTTCGTGTAGTCGAACTTCTCGACGGCCTTGATCAGGCCGAGGTTGCCCTCCTGAATGAGGTCGAGAAACAGCATGCCGCGGCCGACATAGCGCTTGGCGATCGACACGACCAGACGCAGGTTTGCCTCCTCCATGCGGTGCTTGGCCTCCGCGTCGCCCTCGGCCATGCGCTTGGCCAGCTCCTGCTCCTCCTCCGGGGTGAGCAGCGGCACCTTGCCGATCTCCTTGAGGTACATGCGCACCGGGTCGTCGGTCGAGAACGTGTCGGCCATGGCCTCGGTCTCGTTCATCTCTTCCTCGGTGACTTCCTCGATCTCCTCGAGCTCCTCGAGCTCGGGCAGCGCGTCCTCGTCCACCGGGGGCAGCGCATCGTCGCTCAGCACGTCGATGTTCAGGCTCTCGAGCCGGTCATAGAACTTTTCCGTCTCCTCGTTCGAGAGGTTCATGTCCTCGAGCACCATGAGGTCCTTGCTCGAGAGCTTGCCCGCCTTTTTGCCCTTTTCCACCAGATCATTGAGTTTTTCCTCCGTGGTTTTTTCCGCGTCCGGTTTTTCGGCTGCGGATACGTCCTCCGCAGAGGCTGCCGCGGGCTTGTCCGCGGGTGCTGCCTGCGCGGCGTCGTCCGCTGCGAGCAGCGCGTCTGCCATGGCGTCCAGTTCTTCGGCCGAGAGGTTGTTAAGTTCTTTCTGTTCCATCTTTACCACCATACCCTTTATGTTCTTTGAGTTGCTTTGCGAAGGCCAGCAGGTCCGCCTCCGACGACGCTGCGCCGGCGGTGGCCTGGGTCTGTAGGATGCTTATGTAATCGTCGAGCGCGCGCGCGCCGTTTGAAAGCTCCGCCGGCTGCTGGATGATGCCGGTCAGCAGGGCCAGCTCGTCCGGGCTCAGCTCGCCCGAGAGCGCTGCGATCTGCACCGTGCCCGTGCCGCCGTGGGCGAGCAGGACGGTGTAAATGTGCCGCAGCTCCGGCGAGGAAAACTGCGCCGCGTCCGGCACGTTCGCCCGGCCCCGGAACAGGCCGGGGTCGAGATACAACAATTTAATGATGCCCTGTTCGGCGGCCGCCGAGCGGGGGTTGTCGAAGCGGATGCTCCGCCCGGGCGGCTGCATCGCCGTCGCGGGGCGCAGCAGGTCGCGCTCCTGCTCCTTGCGCGCGCGGCTGAGCCGCCGCTTGCGCTGGCGCTGCACCTCGTCGGTCACGACCGCGGCGGGCATGCTCGCCGTCTCCGCGACGCGCATGGCGTACACCTCGCGCTCGACGCTGCCGGGCAGCTCGGCCACCACGCCCGCCGCCTCCTTGACGAAGGCCACGCGCTGCTCGTCGACATTGAGGTCGTACTTGCGCTGCACGGCGCCGAGCCGGTAGTCGATGTGGTTTTCCGACTGTTCAAGCAGGTTGCGGAACGCGTCCGCGCCGAAGGTCTTGATATATTCGTCGGGGTCCTTCGCGCCCTGCATCTGCAGGACGCGCACGCGCACCTCGAGCTTTTCGAGAATGCCGATCGCGCGCTGCGACGCCTTCTGCCCCGCGCCGTCGTTGTCGTAGGCGATGACGATCTCGCCCGTGTAGCGCGACAGGAGCCGCGCCTGCTCCGGCGTGAGCGACGTGCCGAGCGAGGCGACCGCGCTGTCAAACCCCGCCTGGTGCAGGCTTGCCACGTCGATGTTGCCCTCTGCCAGTATGATATACCCGCATTTCGACTTTTTAGCCAAATTGAGCGCGAACAAATTGTGGCTCTTGCTGAAAACGATGGTTTCCGGGCTGTTCATGTACTTGGGTTCCCCGTCGCCGAGGATGCGCCCGGAGAAGCCGATGACGTTGCCGCGCACGTCGATGACCGGGAACATGAGCCGGTTGCGGAACGTGTCGTACACGCCGCCGGAACGGCCGTGGCGCACGAGCCCGCCGTCAAACAGCTCCTGCTCGGAGTAGCCGAGCGCTTTCATCGCGCGCACGAGACTGTCCCACGTGTCGGGTGCAAAGCCCAGGCCGAAGCGCGTCACGGTCTGCGCTGTGAGCTGCCGGCGGGCGAGATAGTCCCGAGCCGGCTGGCCGGCCGGGGTCTTGAGCTGCGCGTGGAAAAAGCGCGCCGCGTCCCGGTTGAGCGCGAGCAGGCGCTGGCGCTTTTTCGCGCCGGGGTCGTCCGACTGCTCGGGCAGCTGCATGCCCGCGCGGTTGGCCAGAAAGGCCACCGCCTCCGGGAACGAGAGATTCTCGATCTCCATGATGAAGCTGATGACGCTGCCGCCCTTGCCGCAGCCGAAGCAGTGGTAGATCTGCTTATCCGGCGAGACGGAAAACGACGGCGTCTTTTCGCTGTGAAACGGGCAGAGCCCGAAGAGGTTCGACCCGCTCTTTTTCGTCAGGCGCACGTAGCTGCTCACGACGTCCACGATGTCGTTGCGCTCGGCGAGCTCCTGCAGAAAGGATTCCGGAAAGGCCACGCGCGTCACCTTCTTTCTGTGGTTTCCGTTGGATGTACTTCCTTATTTGATGGTCCAGGCGGCGGGGATGAAGAGTTCCGAGTACACCTCCAGCGCGTAGCTGTCGGTCATGCCGGACACATAGTCGCACACCGCGCGCTGCGGCCCCTCGTCGTCCGCGATGGACTGATAGACCGCCGGGAGCTCGTCAATGCGGTTGACATAATATTCCCAGATGCTCCCGAGGATATTCTGCACCTTGCGCTCCTCGCCCTTGGCGATGGGGTTGTAGTACACGCCCTCATACATGAAGGTCGTGAACACGTCCACGGCCTCGCGCATATCGGGCGACATGCGCAGTTCCCCGTCGCCGCTGTGGGCGATGATGTCCGTGAGGATGGAGTTGATGCGCACGCTGTTGCGCTCGCCCACGCGCTCGCGCACGATGGCGGGCACGTCCTCCGGCTGCACGATGCCGCCGCGCATGGCGTCGTCGAGGTCGTGGTTGATGTAGGCCACGCGGTCGGCCAGGCGCACGACGTCGGCCTCGAGCGTGCCGCGCGGCTGCCCGGTCGTGTGGTTGAGGATGCCGATGCGTGTCTCGTTGCAGAGGTTCAGGCCGCGGCCGTCGCGCTCGATGCGGTCGACGACGCGCAGGCTCTGCTCATAGTGCCGGAAGCCGACGCCGGTGTAGATCGCGTTGAGCGCACGCTCCCCCGCGTGGCCGAACGGCGTGTGGCCGAGGTCGTGCCCGAGGCTGATGGCCTCGGTGAGGTCCTCATTGAGTTCGAGCGCGCGGGCGATCGTGCGCGCGAGGCGCGCGACCTCGAGCGTGTGCGTCAGGCGCGTGCGGTAATGGTCGCCCTCCGGGCGCAGGAACACCTGCGTCTTGTGCTTCAGGCGGCGGAACGATTTCGAGTGCGTGATGCGGTCGACGTCGCGCTGGAAGCACGTGCGCATCTCACACGGCGGCTCGGGCGCCGGGCGGCCGGTGGACTGCGTGCTCAGCAGGCCGTGCGGGCCGATGAACAGCGCCTCGGCGGCTTCGCGTTTTTCTCTCGGGCAGGGCACAGGGATCCCTCCGTTTCCACAAAAAATCGATGTTTGCGGCCGGAGCGCCTTGCGCCATTTCCGGCTGCAATATTCTTATACGACATTGCTGTGCATTTCCCTCTTTTTTTTGAAAAATGCAGAGAAAAAAGTTTTAAAATCGATCGACAATTTTTTAACCGGAGTTTGGCTGCGATTTTCTGCCCATTTTCTGCGGATTTTGGGCGCGGATATGTATGCGTCAAGCAGAATGTTTATGCGTTTTTTAAGCAAAGGAATGGGGGGCACGCACCGTGAGGCAAGGTCTGACGCGGATGCAGGGATACATCGCCTTACGGCGATGCAGGATGTGAACCGAGGCGGGCCTTGCCCCTCGGGCTCCCCCCGCGGCCCGAATCTCTTGAAACCACCTATCATTCGTGCCGCAAGGGGATGGCCTGAAAGGCGCGCGACGGCACGGAAGCCCTCCCGGTTGGGAGGGCTTTGCGATGCCTTATGTCATTCATCGTGCGGTGCGCATATATACTGCTGCACACCCGCCGCTCACAGGCCGGAGCCGGCGAGGGGGACGGCGCGCTCCGTCTCGCCGACGGGGCGCACGGCGCAGCGGCCGGCGGTCAGGTCGCGCACCTGCGCGGCAAAGGCCTCGCCGGCCTCCTCCGGTAGCAGGGCACAGAGCGTCACGGCGGCGGCATACTGCGTCTCCTGCACGACGCCGCCGAGCGCGGCGACGGCCGCGCGCACCGGCTCATAGAGCGCGTAGGGCATGCTGACCTCGCACGCGAGCCAGCGGCGCACCTCCGAGATGCCGGCGTCTGCGAGCGCGTCGGCCGCGGCGGCGGTGTACGCCCGCAGCAGGCCGCCCGTGCCGAGCAGCACGCCGCCGAAATAGCGCGTGACGACGCAGACGACATTCGTCACGCCTGCGCGGCGGAACACCTCCAGCATCGGGATGCCGGCCGTGCCCTGCGGCTCGCCGTCGTCGGAGTAGCGCTCGGTGCCGTCGCGCAGCAGGTAGCACCAGCAGTTGTGCCGCGCGTCGTGATACTGCTTTTTGCACGCGGCGATGACCGCGCGCGCCTCGTCCTCGGAGCCGGCCGGCTGCACGAGGCCCAGAAAGCGCGAGCGCTTGTCCACGTACTCCGACGCGCCGGATTTGGTCGGGATGCGGTAGCTGTCCATATTACTCCTCCTCGCCCGGAAGGACGAACGGCTCGAGCCGCGGCCACTGCTCCGGATGGATGATGACCTCGAGCGCGATGCCGTCGTCGCGGTAGTCGGTGCGCAGCACGGCGCAGTCGCGGTGCAGCGTTTCGAGCAGCGCGCCCTGCGCATACGGCAGCAGCAGCGTCACATGGTGGTCGGCCCGGCCGAGGATGGCGCGCACGCGCTCGGTCAGCTCCGCCGCGCCCTCGCCGCTGCGGGCCGAGATGCAGACGATATTCTCCCCGTGCGGCAGGATGCCGAGATAGGCATCGCACTTATTGAACACGCGGATGCACGGCGTGTGCGCCGCGCCGAGCTGGTCGATGAGCCGGTCGACGACGGCGGCCTGCGCCTCCCACTCGGGGTTCGAGAGGTCGATCACGTGCAGGAGCACGTCGGCATACGTCAGCTCCTCGAGCGTGGCCTTGAACGCCTCGACCAGGTGCGTCGGCAGCTTGCGGATGAAGCCGACCGTGTCCGAGAGCAGCACCTCCTGCGCGGCGTCGATGCGCCAGCGGCGGGTCGTGGTGTCGAGCGTGTCGAACAGGCGGTCGTTGGCCGGGATGTCCGACCCCGTCAGGCAGTTGAGCAGCGTGGATTTGCCGGCGTTCGTGTAGCCGACGAGGGCCACGACCGGCAGGGCGTTCTTCTCGCGGCGGCGGCGCTGCGTGCGGCGGATCTTGCGCACGTCCTCGAGTTCCTGCTGCAGCTTCTGGATCTTGCGGCGGATGTGGCGGCGGTCGGTCTCGAGCTGCGTTTCGCCGGGGCCGCGCGTGCCGATCGGCGACGAGCCGCCCGAGGCTGTCTGCCGCACGAGGTGCGTCCACATGCCCGTCAGGCGCGGCAACAGGTACTGGTACTGCGCCAGCTCCACCTGCAGCTGGCCCTCGCGCGTCTGGGCGCGCTGGGCAAAGATGTCGAGGATCAGGCCCGAGCGGTCGAGCACGCGCACGCCGAGTTCTTCCTCCAGCACGCGCATCTGCGACGGGGAGAGCTCGTTGTCAAACACCGCGAGGTCACAGTCGTTGGCGAGGATGAGCTCGCGCAGCTCCGCCACCTTGCCCTCGCCGAGGAAGGTGCGCGGGTCGGGTGTGGGCTTATTCTGCAGCAGCGTCGCAACGGGCCGGCCGCCGGCCGTCTCCACGAGCGCGGCGAGCTCGGCAAGGGAAATGTCCGTCGAGCGCTCGCGCGCATCCATGCTCGCTGCGGCGAGACCGGCCAGCGCGGCGCGTTCGATCTTCTGTTCGGTAGATTGCATAGGGGTCATCCTTTGAAATGAATATTTATCGGTTTTGGGCTGAAATAGCGGGCGTGTCCTGTCACGCGTGACGTAGCAGCGGCGTCACGTGGCACCGTACCATACCGTACCGTACAGTACCGTAGCGTATCCTACGCTGCAGGAAGAACCCACGCTACCAGCATATCTTACCCTGTCTCTCTCAAAGAAAGCCAAGGGGAAAGAAAGCTGCTGTGGAAAACCGGCGGAAATGTGGAAAAGTCTGTGGAAAACTCGAATTCTGCGAAATCGGTAAATCTTGCTTGACAAGTTATGCAAAAGCATACTAGACTGGAAGTGGGGCAAACGGCCGGGCCGTTCACGACGGGGGCAGCGGCTCAGTCGTTTCGGCAGCGTCCGGCACCGACGGCGCGGCGAAGCGCTGCACGCCCCAGATGCCGACGAGGATGGCGGCCGAGGCCACGGCGCTGACCCAGCCGAACGGCTCGCGCAGGAGGAGCACCCCGGCGAGCACGGACACGACGGTCGAGAAGTTGATGAGCGCTGCGGTGCGCGCGACGGGCAGTACCTCCAGCGCCCGGTTGAGCGCGAGGTAGGACAGCACCGAGGCCACCACGCTCAAAAACACGATGGCGAGCGCGAACGGTGCGTGCGTCATCGGCAGCACGACGGCGCTCAGGTCATGCCGGTGCTCGAGCACGGAGAGGACCCCAAACGCGGCGGCACCCATGCCGCAGGTGATGTACGTGCGCTCAAAGGCGGTGAAGCTGCCCGAGCACGCGCGGCAGGCCACTATGTAGCCCGCGCCGGCAAAGACCGTGCCGAGCAGGATGAGAAAGCCGAGGAAGCTCCCCGCGCCGATGCCGGTGGCGTAGACGGCCAGCACGATCACCCCCGCGACGGAGAGGACCGAGAACACGACCTGCCGCCACGTGGCCTTCTCGTGCAGAAAGACCGCCCCGTAGACGAGCGAGCACAGCGGGATGAGCGCGACCATGACGCCGGAAAACGACGTGCTCGTGAGCTTGAGCCCATACTGCTCGCAAGGGAAGTAGAGCACGGGCTCGAACAGGCCGGCCAGCAGCACGGGCCAGAGCCTGCGGCCGTGCAGGCGGACGGGGAAGCGCCCCGTCAGGCGCAGCAGATTCAGCAGCACGAACGCCAGCGCGAAGCGCCAGAACAGCAGCACGAACGGCGTGCCGTAATCCTGCGCGATGCGTGAGGCGAGGAACGTGAAGCCCCAGATGAAATACGTGAACGCGGCGAGCCAGAACGCGCCCGCCGCCGAGAGGGTGCGGTGCAAGGGGATCAGCCTTCTTTCTCGGTGGTGAAGGTGAGGTTGACCCCGTCGGAGCGGCAGACGATGGTACCGTTGAGGTCCGTGCGGTAGACGGTCACGTCCGCGTCGCGCAGGCGGCTGAGCGTGTCGTCGTGCGGGTGGCCGTACTCATTGTTTGCGCCGCAGCTGATGACGGCGTACTTCGGCTGCGCCTCGTACAGCAGGCGGTAGCCCGTGGAGGTATGGCTGCCGTGGTGGCCGGCCTTGATGACGTCGCAGCGGACGTTTTCGCCCGCGTCGAGCACGTCCGTCTCGCTCTCGTACTCGGCGTCGCCGGTGAAGAGAAAGGCGTTGCTGCCGTAGTCCACGCGCAGGATGAGGCTCTGGTTATTGACGTCGCTGTAGTGCTTTTGCGGGCCTAGGACGGTCACGGTCGCGCTGCCGAGGGGGAACGTATCGCCCACGTCCGGCACGGTGATGGTGAGGTTTGCCGTCTCGGCTGCGCGCATGACGCGCTGGAACGCGCCGTTGCTGCTCGAGGTGACGGAGCTGTAGAGCGTGCGCACCGGGAAGGCCGCGATGACGGCCCGCATGCCGCCGCAGTGGTCGGCGTGCGCGTGCGTGCAGATGAGGTAGTCGATGGCCGTCACGCCGTGCTGCTTGAGGTAGGCCGTGATCTTGTTGGCCTGGTTGCCCTCGGCCGCGTCGATGAGCATGACCTGCCCGTCGCACTGCAGCAGGGTACAGTCGCCCTGGCCGACATCGAGATACGTCACGGTCAGCCCGTCGCCGGGCAGGGGCGTGGGTGCGGCCGTGGCGGTGACGCCGGGGGCGGCCGTGGCGGCGGGGTCGGCGGTCACATGGTCGCGGCCGTAGCCGAACCAGGTGGCGAGGCACGCGATGATGAGCGCGAGCACGATGGTAATCAGATGATTTTTGGCCTGCGAATTGCGGCCGCGAGTGGGTTGGGCCATGGGTCACATCTCCTGTTTGATGATAAAAGCGTGGGGGTGTCTGCAGCCCCTCCGGCAAAAATCGAAGATTTTTGCCACCTCCACAGCGGGAAACGCAAAAAATGTCTGCGTAAGCGAATACGCAGACATTTTCTCATATCCCAGGCGAAATTGCAACCCCACCGCTGTCCGGACAATGGGACAGTGCGGGGAATTTCCGGCTGTTTTTATCCGTTTTTGCGCCAGAGGGCCACCGCGCGGATGCGCGCACGGGCGCGCTCCTGGGCCGCTTCGGCCGTGGAGACGTTCATCTCCATGCCGCGGGCCTCGAGATCCGACTCGGCCCGGCGCAGCGCCGCCTCGGCGCGGGGCAGGTCAATGTCCGGCGCGGGCTCGGCCGTGCGGGCGAGCACGGTCACGGTGTTGGCCGCGACGTTCACGGTGCCGGGGCTCACGGCGCAGTAGTGCTCCGCGCCGCCGGAGGTATAGCGCACGACGCCGCTCACGAGCGCGCCGAGCAGCGGCGCGTGGCCCGGCAGGACGCCGGCTTCCCCGTCGGCGAGGGGGAGCGTGACCTGCTGAGCCTGCGTGTCCACGGCCGCGCCGCCGGCCGTGACGATCTCCAGATGCAGTGTGTCCGCCATGGCGCACCTCACTGCAGCGCGTCGCGCTTGCGCAGCACGTCGTCGATCGAGCCGCAGAACAGGAATGCCTGCTCGGGAATGTCGTCGCACTCGCCGCCGAGGATGGCCTCGAAGCCGCGGATGGTCTCGTCGAGCGGGACGTACTTGCCGGCCATGCCCGTGAAGTTTTCCGCCACGTGGAACGGCTGCGACAAAAAGCGCTGGATGCGCCGCGCGCGGTTGACGGCGGCCTTGTCCTCCACGCTCAGCTCGTCCATGCCGAGCACGGCGATGATGTCCTGCAGGTCCTTATACTTCTGCAGCACGCGCTGCACAGCGCGCGCGGTGTCATAGTGCCGGCGGCCGAGAATGTCTGGCTCGAGGATGCGCGACGTGGAGCCGAGCGGGTCGACGGCCGGGTAGATGCCGAGTTCCGAGATGCTGCGGTCGAGCACGGTCGTGGCGTCGAGGTGGGCAAAGGTCGTGGCCGGGGCGGGGTCGGTCAGGTCGTCGGCGGGGACGTAGATCGCCTGCACACTCGTGACCGAGCCGTTGCGCGTGGAGGTGATGCGCTCCTGCAGCTTGCCCATCTCGGTGGCGAGCGTGGGCTGATAGCCGACGGCGGAGGGCATGCGCCCGAGCAGGGCCGACACCTCGCTGCCCGCCTGCGTGAAGCGGAAGATGTTGTCGATAAACAGCAGCACGTCCTGCCCGGACTCGTCGCGGAAGTTTTCCGCGATCGTCAGGCCCGAGAGCGGCACGCGCAGACGCGCGCCGGGCGGCTCATTCATCTGGCCGAACACGAGCGCCGTCTTGCTGATGACGCCGGATTCGTTCATCTCGTTCCAGAGGTCGTTGCCCTCGCGCGAGCGCTCGCCCACGCCGGCAAAGACCGAGTAGCCGCCGTGCTCGTAGGCGATGTTGCGGATCAGCTCCATGATGAGCACGGTCTTGCCGACGCCCGCGCCGCCGAACAGGCCGATCTTGCCGCCCTTGGCATAGGGCGCGAGCAGGTCGACGACCTTGATGCCGGTCTCGAGCAGCTCGGTCGCGGGGGCGATGTCCGTGAAGGCCGGGGCCTCGCGGTGGATGGGCAGATATTCCGTGGCGTTGACAGGGCCTTTGCCGTCGATCGGCTCGCCGATGACGTTGAACATGCGGCCGAGCGTCGCCTCGCCGACGGGCATTTTCACGCTCGCGCCGGTGTCCACGGCGACGCAGCCGCGCTGCAGCCCGTCGGTGGAAAAGAGCGAGATGCAGCGCACCGCGTTGTCGCCGAGCTGCTGCACCGCTTCCATGACGATGCGGCGCTCACCGGCGTGCACCTCGATGGCGTTGTTGATCTCCGGCAGTTTTCCGGCCGGGAACTGCACGTCCACCACCGGGCCGATGACCCTTTTGACGATACCGTTTTCCATACGTTCTCCCTTCGTGGGACGCGGCGCTGCCGCCGCGGTGTTAGTCCGATTTGTCCGATTTTTTCAGCGCGGCGCTGCCGCCGACGATCTCGGAGATCTCCGTCGTGATCGCGGCCTGGCGCGCGCGGTTGAACTCCAGATTCAGGTCCTCGATGAGCTCCGCCGTCGAGTCCGTGGCGGCGGTCATCGCGGTCATGCGTGCGGCGTGCTCGCCCACGCGGGCCTCGAGCATCACGGCGTAGACCGTGTTGTTCAGGTATAGCTCGAGCACGTTGTCGAGCACGGTCTGCGCGTCCGGCACGAACAGATAGTTGTTGTTCGCGGCGGGTGCGTCGGCCTCCGGCGCGGCGGGCAGCAGCTGCCGGTGCGTCGGCGTCTGGTGCAGCACGGAGTCAAAGTGCTGGTAGACGAGGTGGATCTCGTCCGCCTCGCCGGTGCGGTAGAGGTTTTTGAGCGTCTCGGCGATCTCGAGCGCCTCGGCCATGGTGGGCGTGTCGCTCAGGTCGGAGAAGATCTGCCGCACGGGCAGGTCGGTGCCCGCGAGCACGTCGCGCCCCCAGCGGCCGCACACGATCACGGAGCAGGGGCGCGCCTCGGCGCGCACGAGCCCCTCGAGGTGGCGCAGCAGCAGCTGGTTGTACGCCCCGCACAGCCCGCGGTTGCCCCAGAACACCACGTAGCACACGCGGCCGACGTGCCGCCGGGGCGTGAGATACGGGTGCTCAAAGCTCGCGTCGCCGGCGAGCAGGGCGTTGAGCACGGCCTGACTCTTGTCCGCGAACAGGCGCACGCCCGCAAGGCTCGTCTGCGTCTTGCGCAGCTTCGACACGGCGATCATCTTCATCGTGCGGGTGATCTGCTGCGTGCTGTTCACGCTGCGGATGCGCGCGCGGATTTTATGCAGGTTCGTCAAGGGGCGTCAACTCCTCTCTGCCGGCGGCGGGAATGGTGGTTCATAGATTCTTCAGGGTCTCGGCTGCGAGCTCACGCAGGCGCTCGAGCGCCTCGGGCGGGAGCTTTTTGCCGCTGTGGACAAGGTCGTGCAGCTCCGGATACGTCCGGTGGATGCGCGCGAGCAGGGCGTCGGCGTAGCGCGGCACGTCCTCGACGGCGATCGTGTCCGTGTACCCCTCGCCGGCGGCGAAGAGCACCGCGACCTGATCGGCCGCGTCCATGGGCGCGTACTGCGGCTGCTTCAGAAGCTCGGTCATGCGGCTGCCGCGCGCGAGTGTGTCGCGCGTGGCCTTGTCGAGGTCGGAGCCGAACTGCGCGAACGACGCCAGCTCCCGGTACTGCGCCAGGTCCATGCGCAGCCGGCCGGCGACCTGCTTCATGGCGCCGAGCTGCGCCGCGCCGCCGACACGCGACACGGACAGACCCACGTTGATGGCCGGGCGCACACCGGCGTGGAACAGGTCCGTCTCGAGGAAGATCTGCCCGTCGGTGATGGAGATGACATTCGTCGGGATATAGGCCGAGATGTCGCCCGCCTGCGTCTCGATGATGGGCAGGGCGGTCATGCTGCCGCCGCCGGCGGCCTCGCTCAGGCGCGCGGCGCGCTCGAGCAGGCGGGAGTGCAGATAAAACACGTCGCCGGGGTAGGCCTCGCGTCCGGGCGGACGCTGCAGCAGCAGGGAAATTTCACGGTAAGCCACGGCCTGCTTCGACAGGTCGTCGTAGACGATGAGCACGTCGCGCCCGCGGTACATGAAGTACTCGCCGATGGCGGCGCCCGCGTAGGGCGCGATGTAGAGCATGGGCGCGGTCTCGGACGCGTGCGCGCACACGACGGTGGTGTAGGCCATGGCGCCGCGGTCGCGCAGCTTGCGCACGACGCCCGCGACGGTCGATTCCTTCTGGCCGATGGCGACGTAGATGCACAGCACGCCGGTGTCCTTCTGGTTGAGGATGGCGTCGATGGCGATGGCGGTCTTGCCGGTCTGGCGGTCGCCGATGATGAGCTCACGCTGGCCGCGGCCGATGGGCACGAGCGCGTCAATGGCCTTGATGCCGGTCTGCAGCGGGACGCTCACGCCCTTGCGCGCGATGACGCCGGGCGCGGGGCTCTCGATGGCGCGGCGCTCCGTCGTGCGGATGGGGCCGAGCCCGTCGATCGGGCGGCCGAGCGCGTCGACGACGCGGCCGGTCATTTCCTCGCCCACGGGCACGGACATGATCTGCCCCGTGCGGCGCACGCGGTCGCCCTCCTGCAGGTGGCCGTAGGGCCCGAGCAGCACGACGCCGATGTCCTCGCGGCCGAGGTCCATGACCATGCCGCGCAGCGTGCCGTCAAAGGCCAGCAGCTCGCCGGCCATGGCGTCGGCGAGGCCCCGGATGCGGCAGATGCCGTCCGACAGGCTCGTGACGACGCCGGACTGGAACACGTCGATGCCGACGTGCGTGTCCGCGAGCCTGGCGCGGATGCAGGCAGCGAGGTCGGGCGTTTCGTCCGTCGTGTGCAGGACGCTGTTGGCCGCGTCCTGCTCGAGCAGGTCGAGCGCGTGGCGCAGCGTGCCGTCATAGTGCGTGTCGCCGATGCGCAGGCACACGCCGCCGATCAGCTCCGGGCGCACGGTCGTCATGACGGTGACGTGGCCGTAGGCGCGCGTGAGCGTATTCGTGAGCGCGTCGAGCGCGGCGGCGCTCAGGGGCTCTGCCGATTCGACCGTCACGGTCAGCGTGCCGGTCTCGGCGAGGGCGAGCGCGTCGCTCGGCTGGGTGGTCAGGTGCTCGCCGATGTGGGCGAGGAAGTCGTCGATCAAGTTCGCGCGCGCGGGTGCGAACGCGTCCTGCGCCAGCACGCCGGCGGCGGCCGCCGTGATGTGGCCGATGGCCGCGTCGCTCACGCGGTCTTCCATGTCGCTGCGCAGCTGCGCCTCGGTCTGCTGCGCGCTGCGGCGCACGGCCTCGGCCTCGCGGGCGGTCTCGGCATCGGCGGCTGCGGTGTTGGCCGCCGCCTGACGCTGCGCGTCCGCGAGCTGGCACTGCGCCTGCGCGTCGGCCGTCTGCTGCGCCTCGGCGATGTCCTCGGCGGTGTGGCGGGCCTGATCCTGCGCGTCGGCCGCGCGGCCGAGCGCGTCGGCAATGCGTTCTTTCCGGTCGCGGAAGAGCTTGCGGATGCGCTTGCGCGTCAGGAAAAACAGCGCGCCTGCCAGCAGCAGGAAGTTGAAGACGGGGCCGATGGCTCTCAGAAACTCCATGGCGTCGGCGCCCCCTTTCGATTCATTTCATTCATGGTTCAGCCCTCATGCGCGGGGGCGACCCATTGGCGGATCTGCGCGGCATTGCGCTCGGCGGCGTCGCTGCCGAGCAGCCCGCCGGTCAGCGCCGTGACGAGCTCGGGCAGCTTCGCGTCCACGGCGGCGGCCGCGGCGGTCTCTTCGTCGCGCACACGCGCCCGCATGGCGCGCGTGGCCTGTGCGGCCTCCTGGTGCGCGCTCTGCAGCGCCTGGGCGCGCGCGCGCTCGGCTGCGCTCTTGGCCTCGGCCAGCAGCGCGTCCGCCGCGGCGGCCTGTTTGCGCTGGGCCTCGCTGCGATCGCGCGCGGCCGCGTCGAGCTGCTGCTGGGCGGTACGCCCCGCGCTGAGCCCGTCCTGAATGCGCGCGTCGCGCGCGGCCATGAACGACACCAGCGGGTCAAACAGCAGCTTCTTCAAAACCACCAGCAGCACGAAAAAGCAGATCACCGTCCAGATCAGTTCGGAGATGTTGATGCTCAAAGCGTGTGCCTCCCTTATTCCGGGCTTCTCAGCCGAGCTGGCCGATCAGCAGAAACGCGATCAGCAGGCCGTAGATCGTCAGCGATTCGAGCAGGCCCATGGCGATAATCATGTTCGAGCGGATGGTGCCGGCGGCCTCGGGCTGGCGCGCGATGGCGTCCATGGCGTGGGCGGCGGCCAGACCCTGGCCGATGCCGGGGCCGATGGTGCTGATGGCGATGGCGAGCGCGGCGGCGATCGCAATGATTCCGGTTGACATAACTCTTTTCCTCCTAATGTTTTTCGGTTATCTGAATCTTCTTTCCTTGCGCGTTTATGGGATGCAGGGCGTCACTCCTCGATGGCTTCCTCGATATAGATCGACAGCAGCATCGTGAACACGACGGCCTGGATCAGGCAGAACAGCAGGCTCAGCACCTGCATGAGCAGCGGCAGCACGAGCGGGAAGAGGTTGCCGAGCTCGTGCGTGACCATTTCCTCGCCGTAGAGGTTGCCGTACAGTCGCAGCGCGAGGGAGAACGGCCGCACGATCTGCTCGATGAGGTTGAGCGGCAGCATGAGCAGGAAGGGCTTGATGAAGCTCTTGAGATAGCCGCCCAGGCCGCGGCGCTGGATGCCGACGGTGTGCGTCATGCAGAAGGCGATGATGGCCAGGCCCGCCGTGACGGACAGCGTGGCCGTCGGCACGGTGAACACCTCGCCCGCGCCGGGCAGCAGCCCGATGTAGTTGGACACGACGATGAAGATGAAAAACGTCGCCATCATCGGGAAGTAGCGCCGGGCGTTGGCCGGGCCGAGGATGCCGCCGTAGAAGCCCTGCAGCTTCTCGACGGCCATTTCGGCGGCGTTCTGCAGCGGGCCGGGCACGTCGCGCAGCCTGCGCGTGGCCAGCCACGACAGCAGCGCCAGCACAGCCACGATGACCCACATGGTCACGACCGCGCCGGTCACTTGCAGCGGGCCGATGGAAAACAGTACGTTCGTCTCACCCATTGGTGTCGTCCCTCCGTTCGTCCGCCGGGTCGGTGTCCGGCGTGGATTCCTGCGCAGCGTCTTCGGGCAGCTCGATCATCTCCGCGTCCGGCACCTCCACGCCCTCGGCGGGGATGGTGTCGTCCATTTTCCGCGCGAGGATCCACACTCCCGCGATGCTGCCGCCCGACAGGCCGACGGCCGTGCCGATGAGCGTGCCGGCCAGCGGCAGCGGCACCACCTTGCGCAGCAGGTACACGAGCACGAGCGCGGCGAGGTTGATGACCTGCCGCAGGCCGCTGGTGCCCATGACGGTGGTTTTGTCCTGTTTGGCGCGCTGCAGGCTGCGGCGCAGCAGCAGCGTGTTGCCGGCGGCTACGAGCAGGCCGAACGCCAGCCCGGCCGCGCCGCCGAGCAGATATTGTCCGATCGACATTTGCCGTCCCTCCCGATCTGCGGAAAGCCCCGGCGGTGCCGGGGCAGTTTCTTAGCGAAAACTTAGCGGATACTTAACAGTATTCTACTATACCATGATGACGAAAAGTTGCCAATACCCAATTCAGGAATTTGAATAATTTTGTTGAATTCTACAAATAGAAACAAAATGCCCCGGAACCCGCCGCATCGCTTCACAAACCGGGGGAAATAGTATATACTGTGGGGCAGAAAAAACCGCGGGTCCCGGCATCCCACAGGGCACCCCGCGGCGAAAAAATTCTGAAAAGAGGGATACGGTATGAAATACATTCTCGTCATCGGCGACGGCATGGCCGACCACCCGCTCGACACGCTCGGCGGCCGCACGCCGCTCGAAGCATCGAAAAAGGACGCGATCGACGCCCTCGCGCGCCACGGCATCCTCGGCAGCGTGCGCAACGTGCCCGAGGGCTTCGCCCCCGGCAGCGACACGGCCATCATGTCCATCTTCGGCTGCTCGCCGCGCAAGTACTTTTTCGGCCGCGCCCCGCTCGAGGCGGCGGCGTCCGGCATTCAGCTCGCCCCCGGCGACGCGTGCTACCGCTGCAACATGGTCACGTATGCCGATGAGGACGTGCCGTTCGAGCACAAGCACATCCTCTCCCACAGCGCGGGCAGCATCGAGGGCCGCGAGTCGGACGAGCTCGTGACGATGCTCTTCCATCACCCCGACTTCCGCCCGCTGGCCGAGCAGGCCGGCATGGTCATCCACAAGGGCTCGTCGTTCCGCCACATCGCGGTGCAGAGCCACGTGGACATCAAGGGCATCCGGCTCGCCCCGCCGCACGACCACCTCGGCGAGGAGATCGGCCCCATCCTGCCCACCGGCTGCCCGAACGCCGACGTGCTGCGTGAGCTCATGCGCCGCGCGTTCGACATTCTCGACCAGCACCCGATCAACGTCGCGCGCCGCGCCGCCGGCAAGCTCCCGGCCAACGGCGTCTGGTTCTGGGCCGAGGGCACGGCGGCCGCGCTGCCGAATTTCCCGGAGCACTACGGCTCGGACGGCGGCGTCGTCTCGGCCGTGCCGCTGTGCCACGGCATCGGCATCCTGACGGGGCTGGAGGCCGTCACCGTCCCGACCGCGACCGGCGAGTGGGACACCGACTACGCCGCCAAGGTCGCCGCCGCGCTGGGTGTGCTGAAAAAGCACGACTTCGTGGCTCTGCACCTCGAGGGTCCGGACGAGGCCACGCACAACCATGACCTCGAGCACAAAATTTATTCCATCGAGCGCCTGAGCGCCGACGTCGTCGCCCCCGTGACCGAGGCGCTGCGCGCCGCGGGCGAGGACTTCCGCCTGCTGCTGCTCTCGGACCACATGACGTACATGGCCAACGGCGCGCACGGCGCGGACCCCGTGCCGTTCGTGCTCTATGACAGCCGCGTGACGGAGGGCTCCGGCCTGCCGTATTCCGAGGCCAACGGCCGCAAGGGCCCGTATGTGGACGACGGCGCGGAGCTGATGGACCTGCTCTTTGAACTGAAAAAGCTGTGACCGGCACGACGATGGAGCCCGCGTGGGCGAAGCTGAACCTGTCGCTGGACGTGCTCAGCGCGCGGCCAGATGGGTTTCACGACCTGCGCATGGTTATGCAGAGCGTGGACCTGCACGACGACGTGACCGTTACGCTTGACGATACCGGCACCTGCCGCGCCGAGACCAACCGCAGCTATCTGCCCTGCGGGGCGGACAATGTGGCCGTGCGCGCGGCGCAGGTGTTTCTGAAGCGTGCGGGGCTGAAGTGCGGCGTGCACATCCGGCTGCACAAGCGCATCCCCGTGTGCGCGGGGCTGGGCGGCGGCTCGTCGGACGCGGCGGCCGTGCTGCGCGCGCTCGAGCGGCTGACCGGCGCGGGCTTCACCCGCACGCAGCTCGAGGAAATGGGGGCCGAGATCGGCTCCGACGTGCCGTACTGCGTTGCGGGCGGCACGATGCTGGCCGAGGGCCGCGGCGAGCGGCTCACGCCCGTCACGCCCATGCCGCGCCTGCCGGTCGTGATCTGCAAGCCGGACTTCCCGATCTCGACGCCGGAGCTGTTCCACCGCGTGGACGCGCGCACCTCGCGCTGCCGTCCGGACACGGAGGGCATCTGCGCCGCGCTTGCCGACGGGGACATGGGCAAGCTCGCCCGCCGGATGTACAACGTCTTTGAGGACGTGCTCACCCACCGCGAGGGCGAGATCGCGGCCATCAAGAGCCGCCTGCTCGACGGCGGCGCGCTCGGCGCGGTCATGAGCGGCACGGGCTCGGCCGTGTTCGGCCTCTTCGCCGATGCCGACAGCGCGGCGTATGCCAAGCGCCGGCTCGCGCGCGATTATGCCGAGTGCTTCCTGACCGAGACGATCGGCCGCCTGAAGATCTGAGCCCGCCGGATTAAAACCGAACAAAACTGCCGATACTGAGCACAGATGCCCGGTACCGGCAGTTTTTTTCATCACAGAAAGGCGGACATACGATGCATACCCATTCTCTCTCCATCCATCCCGATTCCGGCCGCGCGCTGCGCCCGTGGGAGCTGGCGCTGCTGCTGGCCGTGTGCGTGACGCTGCTGACCGGCACGTGGGCGCAGGCGCGCAGCCAGCTGCTCGCGGCCCGGCTCGTGCGGCTGCACGTGATCGCGGTCTCGGACGACGACGCCGAGCAGGCCGTGAAGCTGCAGGTGCGCGACGCGGTGCTGGCCTATCTCGAGCCGCAGCTTGCCGACGTGACGGACATCGACGCGGCGGAGCAGCTCATCGCAGGCGACCTCGACGGCATCGCCCGCGCGGCGCAGGCGGCGGCGGGGGAGCGGCCGGTGCGCGTGACGCTCGGCCCCGAGCACTACCCGACGCGCGACTACGGCACGTTTGCCCTCCCGGCGGGGGTGTATACCTCCCTGCGCGTGACGCTTGGCGCGGGCGCGGGGCACAACTGGTGGTGCGTCATCTTCCCGCCGCTGTGCGCGCAGGCGGCGGGCCTGCCGGAGCAGGCGGTGCAGGCGCTCTCGGACGACGATGTGCGCCTCGTCACGGAGTCGGACGGCGGCTATGTCGTGCGCTTCCGGCTGCTGGAGCTGTGGGACGCGCTCGTGCAGCGGCTGAGCTGACGGCGCGGAGAACGGAAAAGCGCCCCCGCGGGAGAACATCCCCGCGGGGGCGCTTGCCATAGGGTCACGCGAGCTGCTTTCGGCGCAGCAGCCGGCAGACAAGGGCACACAGCAGCAGGCCGAGCGCAAACATCAGGCCCATCGCACCCAGAGCGGCGGCGGCGCTGAACAGGCCGATCGACATTTCATGCACCGTGCCGATGTCCACGAGGATCTCGCACACGAGCCACAGCCCGGCGCTGATGCCCACGGCCGCCCGGAAATCGCGCCGGCGCTGCAAAACGCACCGCACGCCGACGCCGGCGGCAAGCAGGAGCAGATACAGGACGATCCGCCCGGTCATGCCATTGGCCACAAAGGTTCCCATCATTTTTACCAGTGCAAACGGTTCCATACGATGACCTCCTGTTTCGGTAAGATGTGTGTATCCGGCTTTGCCTCACCCTTATTTTAGCAGGATGATTCTGAAATTGGAATGATATTTATCATATTTGTTAATAGTTCCAAAATGTAGTTTCAAAATCTGTACAGTGCTGACAAATCCTTCTTCTCATCTTCTGCGATCCTGTCACAAAAACCGCCGCCCGGCGTGCCAGAACGCAAAAAACCTTCTCCGTTGGGAGAAGGCTCTTTGCATTTGCGGTATTCGACGGCATCAGTGGCACGGCGTGTGTCCGACCCGCACCCTTAGCCTTCCCCTCAAGGGGAAGGCTTGAAAAGCCCCCTCGGGCTCCCCTGCGGGGCAGGGGCGCTGGGTGCCGCCCGCTCAGTAGCTGTACACGCCGCCGCCGATGAACTCGCGCAGCATGCTCTCGGGCGCGAGCAGGGCGGGGTCGATCGTCTCGAAGCGCTCGAGCGCCGGCAGGATGCTGCGGATCTCCGCATAGCGCTCCGCGCCTTCGGGCACGGCCGCGAGCAGGGGCGCGGCGTAGTTTTTCAGGATGGACACCTCGCATGGGAACGACGAGTCGAACATCAGGTTCGCGCGTTCCTTGAACGGGGAGATGAACCGTTTCTCGCCGCGGCGGACGTTGGCCCACATGTCCAGCGTCGCGGCGGCGGGGGTGCCGCGGAAGTTGCTGTCGCGCACGAGGCGGCGCAGCAGGCGCATCCACGTGCCCTTGAACACCTCGCGCCCGTCGTTGTCCACGACGATGGAGCGCGCGCTGATATACAGCCGGAACGCGTCCGGGCAGTAGGCGGCGATGTCGTCATTGAGCGCGTGGATGCCCTCGCACACGGCGACCTCGTCCTTGCCGAGGCGCATGGGCCGGCCGATGGGGCCGGACTGCACGCGCGTGACGAAATTGTAGCGCGGCAGGTGGATCTCCTCGCCGCGGGCGAGCGCGTTGAGGTGCTTGCCGAGCAGGTCCATGTCCAGGCACGCGGGGGACTCGAGGTCCACATCGCCCTCCGGCGTGCGCGGCGCGGTGCGCGGGTCGAGCGTGCGGAAATAGTCATCCATGGCGAGGCTCTGGCTGCCGACGCCCATCTTGCGCAGGGCCTCGGCGATCTTCATGGCCGTGGTGGTCTTGCCGCTGCCGGACGGGCCGGACAGCAGCACGATCGGGCACGTATGCACGTTCTCGGCGATGGCGCGGGCCGCGCGCTCGATCTTTTCTGCGTAGGCCGCGTCGCACGCGTCGACGAATTCCTTGGGGTCAGTCTGAATCCGGCGGTTGATCTCCTGAATATGATAACTCATTGAAAAAACGCCTCCAGTTCCGCCTTGGCCGCGCAGATGCGGTCGATATTGGCGATGTATTCCGTGGGGTACTTGGGGTCGATGTGCCGCTCGAGCTTGCCGCCGTTGGGGCGCACGAGCTTCGTCGAGGCGCCGCCGCCCATGGCGAGGATGCTGCACAGCTCCTCCATGATGCAGATGTTGTAGAGATTCTCCTGCCCCGGCCGCGTCCAGCCGACGTTTTCAAACCCGCCGGACATGAACTTCTGCCGGTAGAGGTAATACGGCGCGTAGCCGGCGGCGCTCAGCGCGTCGGACGCAAAGTCGAGCATCTCGCCCACCTGCGCCCCGTCGGGAATGGGGGCGGCCTGCGTCATGAGGTCGGCCCCGCGCTTGCGCGACAGCGTGTGCACGGTCACGTTTTCGGGCGCGAGCGCGAGCACCTGCTCGAGCGTGGCGCGGAAGCCGTCCGGCGTGTCGCCGGGCAGGCCCGCGATCAGGTCCATGTTCACGGCAAAGCCGCCGGTCTCGCGCACGAGGCGCAGCGCGTCGAAAATATCCTGCGCGGTGTGGCGGCGGCCGATGGTCTCGAGCACGCGGTCGTCGAGCGTCTGAGGGTTGACGCTGATGCGGTCGACCCGGTGCGCGCGCAGCACGTGCAGCTTGTCGGCCGTGATGGTGTCGGGCCGGCCGGCCTCGACGGTGAACTCGCGCAGGGCGCTGAGATCGAACGCCGCCTCGAGCTGCGTGCACAGCGCGTCGAGCTGGCGCGCCGAGAGCGTGGTCGGCGTGCCGCCGCCGATGTAGAGCGACACGATGCGCAGACCGGCGCGCTGCACGGCCTCTGCCGTCGCGGCGATCTCGCGCGCGAGCGCCTGCAGAAACTCCGGCACGAGCGCCATGCTCTTTTCCACCGACTGGCTCACGAAGCTGCAGTAGGCGCAGCGCGTCGGGCAAAACGGGATGCCCACGTACAGGCACACGTCCTTGCTGCCGAGTGATTCCATGGCGCGCTGCGTGGCGTGGGCGGTGCGCACGACGAGCGCGGCGCGCGCGGGCGCAACGTCGTAGTGCCGCTCAAAATAGCGCGCGGCCTGCTCGTCGGTCATGCCCTGCGCGAGCAGGGGGGTCATGAGCTTGCCGGGGCGCACGCCCGTGAGCATGCCCCACGGCTTGTGCGGCAGGCCGATGCCCATGGCCGCGCGGTAAAACGCGCGCTTGACCGCACCTTGCAGCCGCCGGTCGGTCTCATTGGGGTCGGTCAGCTCGCTGTTGGGCACGCTCGTGCGGCCGTTGGCCGTCCGGCCCTGATAGACAAGCACGCACGTCACGGTCGTGATCTTGGGGCCGGACATGAGCCGCAGCTCCGCGCGGTCGCCGGTCGGCCGGCCGTCCGGATACACCGGGCGCTCGTCCGGGAACAGCGTCAGGAGCATCTGCTCCGCGGCATAGCGGTAATCATGTCCGATCAGATAGAGATTCATGGTTTTCTAGTTCTCCTTTTCCCGTGTCAGGTCAGGAGCGGTCCTTGGCCTTGTTTTTGAGTTCTTTGGCCTTTGCCTTCAGGGCTTTGGCCAGCTGCTTGCGGCGCTGGGCGTGCTCATGCACACGCGTGAAAGCCGGGCCGTTGGTCTTGCCCTCGCGCAGCGCCGGGAACGCCTGCGCGATACGCTCGTGTACGATGTTGCGCTGACCCAGCAGCTCCTCGCGGCGCTGCAGCAGTTCGCTGCGGCGCGCCAGCAGTTCGCTGCGGCGCATGAGAGAGCTCTCGGCGCGCTTTTCGGCGATCTGCTCGCCTTTTTCCGCGATCTCGGCGCCTTTTTCCTTCATGTCGGTGTAAACCTCCACGCCGCGGTCCTTCGCGTCCGAGGCGCGGATATAGATCTCCTCGCCGATCTCGTCGGAGATGGCCGTGAGCGAATCCTCGATGGCCTGCAGGGCGCGCAGCT
>CAKTNQ010000021.1:0-26000 GCA_934589185.1 uncultured Oscillospiraceae bacterium
TAGTCGAGCTCCATGTAGTGGTCGTCGCCCAGCAGCTCCAGCCGCCGGATGTGGCCGAGGTCGCACTTTTGCGTCTCGTGCAGGTAGGCCAGCAGCGCCCCGGCCGCGCACACGGCCGCCGGCGCCTCGCCGAGGCCGAGCGCGTCCGTGCTCTGCACATCGAACTGCTCGCACACGCGCGCGGCCGCCGCCAGATATTCAAACCGGTCGCCGCCCGCCTCGACCAGGCTGCCGAGGCGCTTGGTGAGGAAGGTGCGGATCTCGTCATGTTCCGCCGCCGCGTCGGCACACACGGCCTCGCGCGGGGCGAAGCGGCCGAGCTCGTTGAGGATGTGGCTCACGGCGTCGGCCGGGTAGTTCGCGGCGCAGAATTCCCCCGTCGAGAGGTCGCAGAACGCCGTGCCGCCGGACTGTCCGCTGAGATACACCGCGCAGAGGTAGTTGGACTTGTTCTCCTCGAGCATCGAGGACTCCGTGACCGTGCCGGGCGTGATGATGCGGATGATGTCCCGCTCGACCAGCCCCTTGGCCAGCGCGGGGTCCTCCATCTGCTCGCAGATGGCCACCTTGTAGCCCTTGGCGATCAGGCGGCCGATGTACGCCTCGGCCGAGTGGTACGGCACACCGCACATGGGCGTGCGCTCGGCCGGGTCCTCGACATTGCGGTCGCGCGTCGTGAGCGTAAGGTCGAGCTCGCGCGCGGCCAGGCGCGCGTCGTCGTCGAACATCTCATAAAAATCGCCCAGCCGGAAAAACAGCAGGCAGTCGGGGTTGCGCTGCTTGATCTCGTAATATTGCCGCTTCATCGGCGTCAGTTCCGCCATGCGTCATACCTCCTCGCCATAGAGCGCCCAGGTGTTGCTGCCGGTGATCTTCACGTCCACGAACCGGCCGACGAGGGACGCGTCCCCGCGCATATGCACGAGGCGGCCGCCCTTCGTGCGCGCCGTGAGCGGATGGTCGCCCCGGCCGTCGGCCCCGTCGACGAGCACGCGCTGCACGCTGCCCTCATAGGCGCGGTGCTTCTCCTCCGAGATGCGGTTGGCCGCTGCGACGAGCGCGTCAAAGCGCACCTGCTTCTGCGCGCGGGTGTAGGGGTCGGGCATCTTCGCCGCCGGGGTGCCGACGCGCGGCGAGTAGATGAAGGTGAACATCGCGTCGTAGCGCACGGTCTCGATGAGCGAGAGCGTATCCTGAAACTCTTCGTCCGTCTCGCCGGGGAAGCCCACGATGATGTCCGTCGTGAGCACGAGGTCGGGCATGTACTGCCGCGCGAGCGCCACCTGCGCCAGATATTTCTGGCGCGTGTAGCCGCGGTTCATCGCGTGCAGGACGCGGTCGTTGCCGCTCTGCACGGGCAGATGCATCTGGTGCGCGCACTTTTCGCACTCGGCCATGGCGCGGAAGAGCTTTTCCGTCGCGTCCTTCGGGTGGCTGCTCATGAAGCGGATGACAAAGTCGCCCGGGATGGCGTTGATGCTCCGGATGAGGTCGGCAAAGTCCACGTCCTCGTCGAGGTCGCGGCCGTAGGAGTCGACATTCTGCCCCAGCAGCGTGATGTCCTTGTATCCCGCCGCGACGAGCTCGCGCGCCTCGCGCACGATCTCCTCCGGGTGGCGGGAGCGCTCGCGCCCGCGCACATACGGCACGATGCAGTAGGTGCAGAAGTTGTTGCACCCGTACATGATCGACAGCCACGCCTTGACGCTGCCGTCGCGCTGCTGGGGGATGCCCTCGGCCACGCTGCCGTCCGCCGGTGCGATGGCGAACACGCGCCGGTGCTCGGTGCAGACGGTGCGCAGCAGCTCCGGAAAGCGCCACAGCTCGTGCGGGCCGAAGACAAGGTCGACGATGCGGTAGGACTTTTTCAGCTTCTCGGCCACATGCTCCTGCTGCGCCATGCAGCCACAAACCGCGATGATCTGGTTGGGGTTGTGCGCCTTGGTGTGCGTCAGCGCGCCGACGTTGCCGAACACGCGCGTCTCGGCGTGCTCGCGCACGGCGCAGGTGTTCATGACGACGACGTCGGCCGCGAATTCGTCCTGTGTGAAGTCAAAGCCCATGGCGCGCAGATAGCCGCGCAGCTTTTCGCTGTCGGCCTCGTTCTGCTGGCAGCCGTAGGTATCGACCATGGCCAGCGGCTGGCGGCCGCCGGCGGTGAAGTGCGCGCGCAGCTGCGCGCAGATATCCATCTGGTGCTGGATGTCCGATTCGGGGATCTCCGTTCTCTGATAGCTCATGCAATGCTCCTGCCTGTCCGGCTCCGGCCGGATAAAATTTGAAGTGTGATAGAATATTGTAGCATTTCGCGGTGGAATTTTCAATGACAATCCTTTATAATATACGCGCGGGGCGCACGCGCCCCATGGACTGTACTTAAAGGAGGGCAAACGATGCCCGATATTCAAATTCTCTCTCCGCATCTGGCGGATCTGATCGCCGCGGGCGAGGTCGTGGAGCGGCCCGCCTCGGTCGTCAAGGAGCTGGTGGAAAACGCGTTCGACGCCGGGGCCCGCACCGTGACGGTGGAGCTGCGCGGCGGCGGCGCGACGTATCTGCGCGTGACGGACGACGGCTGCGGCATGGCGCCCGAGGACGCGGGCATCGCGTTTTTGCGCCACGCGACGAGCAAGCTGCACGACGAGCAGGGGCTCGAGGCCATCGGCACGATGGGCTTTCGCGGCGAGGCGCTGGCCGCGATCAGCGCCGTGTCGCACATCACGCTCACGACGCGGCAGCGCGGCGCGGCCGCCGGCACGCACATGACGCTCGACGCGGGCGACATTCAGGACATGTACGAGACCGGCTGCCCCGAGGGCACGACGATGATCGTGCGCGACCTGTTTTTCAACACGCCCGCCCGGCGCAAATTTCTCAAGTCCGACCGCGCGGAGGGCGCGGCCTGCGCCGCCGCCGCGCTGCGGTGCGCGCTCGGCCGGCCGGACGTGTCCGTGCGCTGCATCCGCGACGGGGAAGAAATTTTCTTTTCCCCCGGCGACAACAAGCTCGACAGCTGCGTCTACAGCCTGCTCGGGCGCGACCTCGCCATGAGCCTGCTGCCCTGCGCGGGCGAGGGCGACGGCGTGCGTGTGCACGGCTTCATCTCCTCACCCGCCGCCGGGCGCGGCAGCCGCGCGCAGCAGTATTTCTTCTGCAACGGCCGGTGGATCAAATCCGCCGCGCTGCAGGCCGCGCTCGAGCAGGCCTACCGCAACACGCTGCTCGTGGGGCGCTTCCCCGCGTGCGTGCTGTATATCGAGCTCAGCTGCGCGGCCGTGGACGTGAACGTCCACCCGGCCAAGACCGAGGTAAAGTTCACGCACGAGCGCGCGGTGTTTGACGCCGTGTATTACGGCGCGCGCGCCGCGCTCGAGGCGGAAAGGGAGCCCGTGACCACGCTGCCAAAGGCGGCGAAACCGGCGCCCGCACCGACGGCGGACCCGTTCGTGCCGGCGGCGCCGAAAGCGGCCCCGGCCGCAGCACAGCACCAGCCTGCACCCACAGCGCCGGCATTTGCGCCCGCGCGCACCTATGCGCCCGCCGCCCCGGCGGAGGAAGCGGTCGCGTTCCGCTCGCCGACGGCGTCGGCCTTCGCCGCGCCGCGCGTGGCCCCGCCGCCGGTGTTCATCACCACACCCGCGCGCCCCGTACCGAGCACGCCGCCGGAGCCGGTCGCGCAGCCCGTGCAGACTGCCATCGAGCCGGAACCGGCCGTACCCTCCCCGCTTGAGAGTGCCGCGCCCCCGGCCGAGCCGCCCGCCCGCCTGATCGGCGAGGCGATGCACACCTACATCCTCGTCGAGAAGGGCGAGACGCTCGTCCTCATCGACAAGCACGCGGCGCACGAGCGCATCAACTTCGACCGCCTGCGCCAGAACCCGGCCGACATCCCGTCGCAGACGCTACTCGAGCCGCTGCCCTTCACGCCGGACGCGAGCGATGCCGACGTGCTGCAGCAGTACGGCGGCTTGCTCGCGGAGCTCGGCTTCACGCTCGAACCGTTCGGCCGCTGCGATTACATTCTCCGCGGCGTGCCCGCGCAGCTTGACGCGGCGGACGCGCTGCCCGCGCTCGAGGAGATCTGCGCGCAGCTGCGCCACGGCGCGCGCATGGACGCGCAGTCCGTGCGCGACGAGGTGCTCAAGACCGTTGCGTGCAAGGCGGCCATCAAGGCCGGCTGGCAGACTGAACCCGAGGAGCTGCTGCGTCTGGCGGACGCGGTGTGCGCCGGCGAGGTGAAATACTGCCCGCACGGCCGCCCCGTCGCCGTGACGCTCACGCGCCGGGAGCTGGACAAGCTCTTCAAGCGCATCGTTTAAAAAGGAAGCAGGGAGCGCCGGAACGCGCTCCCTGTCAGACTGTACAACTTTGTTTACTTGTGGTAGTACAAAATGCCCATGCAGCCGGGGCCGCAGTGGTTCGACACCGTGCAGCCGGCCTGCGTGTGGATGACTTCCTCAAACGGCTGGCACGCGCGCACAACGCGCTCGAGCTCCCGCCACGTGGCCTCGTCGATGCCGGAGTCCGTGATGAAGATGCGGTGGCAGTCAATGTCGTCGCGGCCCTTGAGCCGGTCCTCGATGTACTGCACGTAGCACTTTTCGAGCTTGCCGCGGTACTTGCGGCCGACGCCCATCTTGCCGTCCTTGACCTCGATGCACGGCTTGAGGTGCAGGAGGTTCGCGCTCATGGCCACGAGCGCCGAGCAGCGGCCGCCGCGCTTGAGATACTCCAGCGTATCGATCACGAAGCTGACGTCGAGCTTCTCGCGCTTTTTCTCCAGCGCCGCCGCGATGTCGGCCGCGTCCATGCCCTGCGCGGCCATATCGGCCGCGTCGAGCACCAGATGACCGATGCCGGTCGAGAGGTTGCGCGCGTCCACGGGATAGACGTTCGTAAACTCCCTGGCCGCGATGCAGGCGTTCTGATAGCAGGCGGACATGTCGCTCGAGATCGTGAAGTGGATCACGGCGTCATATTCCTCTCGGCACGCGGCAAAGTACGCCAGATAGTCCGACACATTCACCGCTGCGGTCTTGCAGAGCTTGCCCGTGGCCTGGGCATATTCATAGAGCTCCTGCGGGTGTACGTCAATGCCGTCGCGCAGGGTCTCCTCGCCGCGGATGATGTACAGCGGCGTGATGCCGATGTGATAGCGCTCGATCAGCTCGGGCGAGAGGTCGCACGTGCTGTCGGCAGAAATTTTGATCTTCATGGGTTCACCTTCCTGAAAACTGGGGAATGTGCTTTCATTCTAACACATTTCTAATACTTTTCAACATAATCTTTCTGAATTCTCCCCCACGGAAAGGAGACTGTCACGATGCAGCCAAAACTTGTCGTCATCACCGGCCCGACCGCCTCGGGCAAGACCGCGCTCGGCGTGGCGCTTGCGCAGCGGCTCGGCGGCGAGGTCGTCTCAGCCGACTCGATGCAGATCTACCGCGGCATGGACATCGGCACGGCCAAGCCCACGCCGGAAGAGATGCAGGGCGTGCCGCACCACATGATCGACATCGCCGATCCCACGGAAAACTACTCCGTCTCGCGCTACGCCGAGGAGGCCTCCGCTTGTGTAGATGACATTCTCGCGCGCGCAAAACTGCCGATCGTCGTCGGCGGCACGGGGCTGTATATCGACTCGCTCATCGCCGGGCGCACGTTTGCCGACGGCACGGCCGACACCGCGCTGCGGCAGGAGCTGAGCGAGCGCTATGACGAGATCGGCGGCGAGGGCCTGCTCGGCGAGCTGCGCAAGGTCGACCCCGAGCGGGCGGCCAGGCTCCACCCCGCGGACAAAAAGCGCATCGTGCGCGCCATGGAGGTCTACGTTCTTACAGGCAAAACGATCACGCAGCACGACGCCGAGACCCGCGCCGTGCCGCCGCGCTACGACGCGGCGAAGATCGCGCTCGATTTCACCGACCGGCAGGACCTCTACGACCGCATCGACCGGCGCGTGGAGCTCATGGTGCGGCAGGGCCTGTTCGACGAGGTGCGCGCGCTACTGGCCGCCGGTGTCCCGGCCGACTGCACGGCCATGCAGGCCATCGGCTACAAGGAGGCCGTCGCCGCCGTGCGGGGGGAAGCCTCGCCGCAGGCCGCCGTGGCCGCCATCCAGCTCGCCTCCCGGCGCTATGCCAAGCGCCAGCTCACGTGGCTGCGGCGGGACCAGGATCTGTTCTGGCTCCGGCACGAAAAAACGCCGGACATGGACCGGGCGTGCCGCCTTTCGACGCAATTCTTATCCGGCCGCGGTATAGAATAGGGGCCTGTACAAGCCCGGAGGAAACTGCCATTTCGACCGGATTTGTATAAATTCACTATTTTACGGAGCGGCAGATTGTGTTATGATGAATCAATGTACCCCGCTCCGGCCAAAGGAGCGGCGACCATGCAAAAGACACAGAACCTTCAGGACACATTCCTCAATTACATCCGGCGGGAAAAGATCCCCGTGACCCTGTTTCTCATGAACGGGTTCCAGCTGCGCGGCGTTGTGCGCAGCTTTGACAGCTTCGTCGTGCTCATCGACGCCGACGGCCGGCAGCAGATGATCTACAAGCACGCGATCTCGACGGTCGCGCCGGCGCGGCCGGTCTCGCTCGAGCTGCAGGGCTGATCTCCCCGCCGCCCCCCGCCGAAAGGAGGGCCGGATTTGAAGAAAACGAATACCTTCACGAACATCGCCATGTTCGTGCTCTTCGCGGCCATGCTCGTGTATCTGGGCGTGTACCTGTTTCGCTCGACGCAGCAGTCCTACGCCACCGCCCCGGCGGTGCTCGTGACCGTCAGCGAGAGCGGACAGGCCAGCGGCATCGTCGTGCGCGAGGAGCAGGTCATCGCCTCGGACAAGGAGTTTCTGTCCCTGTCCGTGGACGACGGCAAGGAGGTCGCCAACGGCGGCGAGATCGCCATCGGCGTGGACTCCAAGGCCGCGCTCGACAGCGCCAGCCGCGCCCGCGAGCTGAAAAAGGAGATCGCCTACGTCTCGAGCCTGCTCTCGCGCGCGGGCAGCGCCTCCGGCGCGTCGGACCGCGACAGCGACGTGCGCAGCGCCATCCTGCAGCTCAACGCCGCCGTCTCCGCCGGCAGCACGTCGGAGCTGGACGACATCTGCTTGGACCTCAGTTCCCTGCTCTTCGGCTCCGCGACCGGCACCGTCTCGCAGGGCGACCTCGACGCGCTCAACGCCGAACTGCACCAGCTCGAAAACGCCGGCGCCGGCCGCGGCAGCATCACGGCTCCGGCCGCAGGCCTGTTCACGTCCACAACCGACGGGTATGAATCGCTCACGCCGGACATGCTCGAGAACCTCACGCCCGACGGCGTGGACGCACTCGAGCGCACCACCCCCGCGACGCCCGCCAACGCCATCGGCAAGCTCGTCACGGCGAAAAAGTGGTACTTCGCCTCCGTCATGAACAAGGCCGACGCCGACCGCCTGAACCTCGGCGGCAGCGCCGCGCTCAACTTTCCGCAGCACTACAACAGCACCGTCTCGGCAATCGTGCTGAGCAAGAGCGAGCCGGACGACAGCGGCAAGGTCGCCGTCGTGTTTGCGTGCAACGCAGCGCTGGCCGACACGCTGGCCATGCGCAAAGCGACGGCCGACGTGGTCTACAGCGAGCACACCGGCCTGCGCGTGCCGCTCAAGGCCGTGCACATGGACGACGACGGGCAGGCGTATGTTTACGTCGTCACGGCGGCGCAGCTGGAGAAAAAACCGATCGAGATCATCTATCAGACCGACGACTACTGTCTCGTCGCCCAGAGCGCGGAGAGCAACGCCCTGCGCGCCGGCAACGAGATCGTCGTCACCGGCAAGGGCCTGTCCAACGGGCAGGTCGTAAAATAAGGAGGCACCACCGACTATGAGCACCATTGCCGAAAACATTGCCGCCATCCGCGCGCGCATCGACGCCGCCGCCCGCCAGACGGGCCGCACGGGTGCCGACATCACGCTCGTGGCAGCGACGAAGATGAACGACGCCGCGCGCGTGCGCGAGGCCGTCGCCGCCGGGATCGACGCCTGCGGTGAGAACCGCGTGCAGGAGATGACCGAAAAGCTCGCCCAGGACGCCTACACCGGCGCGCCGCTGCACTTCATCGGCCACCTGCAGACGAACAAAGTCCGGCAGGTCGTGGGGAAGGTCGATCTCATCCAGTCGGTGGACTCGCCCGAGCTTCTGGCCATGATCGAAAAGCGCGCGGCCGGGCAGGGCATCGTGCAGGACATCCTGCTCGAAGTGAACATCGGCGGCGAGGCCGCCAAGAGCGGCGTGGACCCTGCCGCCCTGCCGCAATTGCTGGAAACGGCCGCCGGCTGCGCGCATATTCGCGTGCGCGGCCTGATGGCGATCCCGCCCGTGGCAGAAACTTCCGACGGAAATCATGCATATTTTACGAAAATGCACGAGCTTTTTGTTGACATCGGCAGAAAAAAATACGATAATGTTTCTATGGATTTTCTGTCCATGGGTATGAGCGGAGACTTTGAGGACGCCATTTCCGCCGGCGCGAACATGGTGCGCGTCGGCTCGTCGATCTTTGGCGCGCGGGATTATTCCCAACACTGAGCGCCGCTTCGGCTCACTCCACAGAGATCAGTGCAGCGGCACGGCGCCGCCGGCACGTAAAAGGGGGGTCCCGAATGGGATTTTTGGATGAACTGAAAAAAATGACCCGTCCGTACGATGACGACGACGAGTTTTTTGATGATGAGGATGAAGCGATCCCGGTCGCGGAAGAGCCCGCGCCGGCGCGTCCGGCTCAGGCCCGCCCGGCACAGGCGCGCCCGGCTGCGCCCCGCCGCCAGGCGTCCGCGCCGAAAAAGAGCACCTTCGTCCGCGACGATCCGGTGATGGAGCCGGAGCGGCCCGCACCGAGCTATGCGCCGCGGGGCGACAGCCGCGTGACCGACAAGGTCGTCAATCTCAGCAACGGCAAGCAGCTTCAGGTCGTGCTCGTCGCACCGACGCAGTTTGAGGCCGCCAGAGAGATCGCCGATCACCTGCTCAGATACCACGCCGTGCTCATCAATCTGGAAAAGGCAGATCCGGCCGTCGCCCGCCGGCTGATCGACTTCCTTTCCGGCGTTGCCTACGCGCAGGAAGGTGATATCCGCCCTGCCGCAAGCAAGACGTATATCATCACGCCGCGCAACGTTGACCTCATGGGCGACCAGCCCGACGACATGGAGTCGGGTGAGTTCCACCTGTAAATCCGGGCATACTGTCTCTGACAGTGTCCATCGTGTAGTACACCTATAGAAAGAATGGAGGACTATCCAACATGACTCCTCAGGATATTCGGGAAAAAACGTTTGAAAAAGCAATGTTCGGCGGATACGACATGGCCGCCGTGCAGAACTATCAGGAAGAAGTGGCCACCGAGCTTGCCAACGCGCAGAAGGAAATCGCTGTGCTCAAGGGCAAGATGAAGGTGCTGGTCGATAAGATAGAAGAGTACCGCGCCAGCGAAGACGCCATGCGTCTGGCCATACTGTCGGCCCAGAAGGTCGGCAAGCAGATAGAGGACGATGCCAAAGCCAGCGCTGACAAGATACTCAGCGAGGCCAAGAACACGTCCGACCGAATACTTGGCGGCCTCCAGCACGAAACCGCCAACGAGGAAGCCAAACTCCTCACCGCCAAAACGTCCTGCGCAAAATTTCTGGAAGATGTGCGTAATCTGTGCATGAATCAGCTCGAGTACCTGGATAAGATCGCCGGGTCAAAAGCCGTGGCCGCGCAGCCTGCAGCCCAGCCTGCAAGCGTGAGCGCAGCCCCTGCCGAGCCGGTGTCCGCGCCGGTGGAGCAGCCCGCGCAGCCGGAAGCTCCGGCCGCCGCGCAGCCCGCGGAAGCCGCCGCCGTTGCCGCCGCCCCTGTGGAGGCGCAGCCGGTCGAGGCCGACGACACCGCGGCCGACAGTGCAGCAGACGACGCCACTCAGCTTTATCACTTCCTGCATAACAGCTGAGTGAATATGCAATCAACCAGGGCGGGACGGCCTGTGCCGTACCGCCCTGCGCAATTTTTGATGGAAATACAACTCTGAGAGGAGAAAAATAGAACCATGTCCAAGAATGATTTCAACGCCACGATCAATCTGCCGAAAACAGACTTCCCCATGCGCGCCGGCCTTGCCAAGCGGGAGCCCGAAATGCTCCAGCGCTGGTACGACATGGACCTGTACCACGAAATGCTCAAAAAGAACGACGGCAAGCCGCGCTTCAGCCTGCACGACGGCCCTCCGTTCTCCAACGGCGACATCCACATGGGCCACGCGCTCAACAAGGCGCTCAAGGACTTCATCGTCCGCTCCTACGCCATGCGCGGCTACTACACGCCCTACATCCCCGGCTGGGACAACCACGGCATGCCCATCGAGAGTGCCATCATCAAGGAGCAGAAGCTCAACCACAAGGCCATGAGCATCGCCGACTTCCGCAGCGCGTGCCATGACTATGCGCAGAAATACATCGACCGCCAGATGGCCGGCTTCAAGCGCATGGGCGTCATGGGCGACTGGGAGCACCCCTACAAGACCATGAACAAGGGCTTTGAGTCCGACGAGGTGCGCGTGTTCGGCAAGATGTACCAGAACGGCCACATCTACAAGGGCCTCAAGCCCGTGTACTGGTGCCCTCACGATGAGACCGCCCTCGCCGAGGCGGAGATCGAGTATCAGGACGATCCGTGCACGACCGTGTACGTGAAGTTCCCGATGCACGACGACCTCGGCAAGCTGCCGAACGTCGACCACAGCAAGCTCTTCTTCGTCATCTGGACGACGACGATCTGGACCCTGCCCGGCAACCTCGCCATCGCGCTCAACCCGCGCGAACTGTATAACCTCGTGCAGGCCCCGAACGGCGAGGTGTACATCATGGCCGACGCCCTGACCGAGAAGGTCATGCACATCGGCGGCTTTGACAGCTATGAGGTGCTCGAGCAGCACCCGGGCGACTTCTTTGAGAACATGCTCGCCGACCATCCCTTCCTGCCCAAGACCTCGCGTCTGGTGCTGGCGGACTACGTCACGATGGATTCCGGCACCGGCTGCGTGCACACCGCGCCCGGCTTCGGCGCCGACGACTACCTGACCTGCAAGCGCTACGGCATGGACATGGTCGTGCCCGTGGACGATCAGGGCCGCCACACCGACTACGCCGGCAAGTATGCGGGACTGACCACGGAGGAATCCAACCCCATCATCCTCGCAGACATGAAGGAGGCCGGTTCCCTGTTCGCCAGTGAGGACATCGTGCACAGCTATCCGCACTGCTGGCGCTGCAAGCAGCCGATCATCTTCCGCGCCACGCCGCAGTGGTTCTGCTCCGTGGACTCGTTCAAGGAAGAGGCCGTCGCCGCGTGCGAGAACGTGCGCTGGCTCCCGAGCTGGGGCAAGGAGCGCATGGGCGCCATGATCCGCGAGCGCGCCGACTGGTGCATCTCCCGCCAGCGCCGCTGGGGCCTGCCGATCCCGGTGTTCTACTGCGACGACTGCCACAAGCCCGTGTGCAACGAAGAGAGCATCGACGCCGTCGCAAAGCTCTTTGAAAAGGAAGGCAGCAACGCCTGGTTCGACCGCCCGACTGCCGACATCCTGCCGGAAGGCTTCACCTGCCCGCACTGCGGCGGCAAGCACTTCACCCAGGAGACCGACACCCTCGACGGCTGGTTCGACTCCGGCTCCACCCACGTCGCCGCCATGCAGCGCGACCAGGGCTTCTGGCCGGCGGATATGTATATCGAGGGCGGCGACCAGTACCGCGGCTGGTTCCAGTCGTCTCTGCTCGTGGCCGTCGGCGCGCTCGGTAAGGGCGCCCCGTACCGCGAGTGCCTGACCCACGGCTGGACCGTGGACGGCGAGGGCAAGGCCATGCACAAATCCCTCGGCAACGGCATGGACCCGGCTGAGATCATCAACGAGTTCGGCGCCGACATGCTGCGCCTGTGGGCAGGCTCGGCCGACTACCACGCCGACATGCGCTGCTCCAAGGAGATCTTCAAACAGCTGACGCAAAACTACCTCAAGTTCCGCAACACGGCGCGCTACTGCCTCGGCAACCTCGACGGGTTCGACGCCGAGCACCTCGTCGCGCCGGAGGACATGCTCCCGCTCGACCGCTGGGCCATCACGAAGCTCAACGATCTCATCCGCCGCGTGGCCAAGGCCTACGACAACTATGAATTCCACGTGGTCTCGCACGCGATCAACGACTTCTGCGTCGTGGAGCTCTCGAGCTTCTATCTCGACATCATCAAGGACCGCCTCTACTGCGAGGAGCGCAACGGTCTCAAGCGCCGCAGCGCGCAGACGGCGCTGTTCCTCATCCTCGACAGCATGACGAAGATGTTCGCGCCGATCCTCGCCTTCACCTGCGACGAGATCTGGCTGGCCATGCCGCACCGCGCCGAGGACGACGCGCGCAACGTGCTGCTCAACGTCATGAATCAGCCGTTCGACGCCTACGCGCTCAGCGACGCCGAGCTTGCCCAGTGGGATCAGCTCATCCGCGTCCGCACGGATGTCAACGGCGTGCTCGAGGCCGCCCGCGCCGAAAAGCGCATCGGCAAGCCGCTCGAGGCTGCCGTGACGCTGCGTGCCGACGACGAGGCCGCCAAGGCCGCGCTCGACGACGTGCAGAGCATGAACCTGCCCGAGCTGCTCATCGTGTCGCAGTGCCTCGTCGGCGGCGACGTGCCGGAAGATGCCGTCACCGGCACCGGAACGAACTTCCCCGGCCTGCACATCTCCGTGCACAACGCGCCCGGCACCAAGTGCCCGCGCTGCTGGATGCACTCCGAGCAGGCCGACCCCGAGACCGGACTGTGCCCGCGCTGCGCCGCCGTCGTTGCCGCGCAGAAGGCGGAGTAAACCACCGATCCCAAAATCCTGATCCGAAAGCGAGGAACCGCTATGTGGTATGCCATCGTAGCCATCCTGATCCTCATCGCTGACCAAGGCCTGAAGTACTGGGTCACGCTCAACATCCCGCTCGACACCGGGCACGTCACGCTCATCCCCGGCGTGCTGGAGCTGACGAATATCCACAACAACGGCGCTGCGTTCAGCATCCTGCAGCACGCGCCGCACTGGATCTTCGTCATCTTCACGCTCGTGTTCGCCGCCATCGCGGTGTTCTGCCTGCGGCGCAACGTCGTGCACGGCAAGGTCGGCCGCTGGTCGGTCGTGCTCGTGCTGGCCGGCGCGGTCGGCAACTGCATCGACCGCATCCTCAGCGGCTACGTAGTGGACATGTTCAACTTCCTGTTCGTGCGCTTCGCCGTGTTCAACCTGGCGGATATCTTCATCGTCGTGGCCGGCATCGCCCTGTGCCTGCACGTCATCTTCTATCGGGGGGACGGCAGCGAGGGCGCGCCCGCGCCGAAACCGGCGCGCAAGCCCCGCGAGAAAGCCGCCGCGCCCGCCCGCGCGCACAAGCTGCACCTGCCCGCCAAAAAGCAGCCCATCGAGCCGCCCGCCGCGCCGAAAAAGCCCGCCGCGCACCCGGTGGCCCCGGCCCCGGCGAAGGACGATCCCTTCGCGGCGTGGGACCGCGCGCCCGTGCAGGCGCAGCCGGTGACTCCGGCAGCGGCGAAAGCGCCGCAGCAGGCCCCGGCCGCTCCCGCTGCATCGGCACCGGTGCAGGCAGCGCCCAAGGCGGCCGAACCCGCCGCCAAACCGGCGGATGCGGCCCCGACGGACCCCCTGCTCGCCTATCTCAACAGCACGCCCGCCGCACCGGCCGAGCCGGAGACCCCGGCCGCGGCCGCGGACGCCGCCCCGACGGACGGCGAGCGCTACTCGCTCGACGATATTTTAGCGGAGTTTTCGGATTTCTAATGGAACAGCGAACGATTCAAACACAGGAGAGCGCCGAGCGGATCGACGCTCTCCTCGCGCGCTCTCTGCCCGAGCTCACACGCAGTGCCGCCCAGCGGCTGCTCGCGCAGGGGGCCGTGACGAAAGACGGCACGCCCGTGAAGAAAAACTATAAAACCGCACCCGGCGACACGTTTGTCGTCACGCTGCCGGATGCAGCACCGTCGGAGCTCGTGGCGCAGGATCTGCCGCTGGACGTGGTGTATGAGGACGACGACCTCATCGTCGTCAACAAACCGCGCGGCATGGTCGTGCACCCCGCGCCCGGGCACGAGGACGGCACGCTCGTCAACGCCCTGCTCGCCCACTGCGGCGACAGTCTCTCCGGCGTCGGCGGGGAGCGGCGGCCCGGCATCGTGCACCGCATCGACAAGGACACGTCCGGCCTGCTCGTCGCGGCGAAAAACGACTTTGCCCACCTCGCGCTCTCGGCCCAGCTGGCTGACCACACCATGGCCCGCACCTATGAGGCCGTCGTCTGCGGCAATCTGCGCGAGGACGCTGGCACGGTCGATGCGCCCATCGGCCGCCACCCGACGGACCGCAAGCGCATGGCCGTGACACAGAAAAACGCCCGCCGCGCCGTCACGCACTGGTCGGTCATCGCGCGCTACAACGGCTACACCCACATCCGCTGCGAGCTTGAGACCGGCCGCACACACCAGATCCGCGTGCACATGGCGCACATCGGCCACCCCCTGCTCGGCGACCTGGTCTACGGCCATAAGCGGCCGGAAAAGGGGCTGAGCGGGCAGTGCCTGCACGCGCGTGCGCTGCGATTCATCCACCCGCGCACCGGCGCGCTCGTGACGTTTACGTGCCCGCTGCCGGATTATTTTCAGGACGTGCTGGCGCGCCTCGGCCCGCCGGTCGGCTGATCAGAAAGGAGCATTCCCATGCGCAGATCCGATCGAGAGATCACCGATTTTCAGGAACTCATCACCGTCATGCGCGGGTGCGACGTCTGCCGCCTCGCCCTGCATGACGAGCCGTATCCCTACATCCTGCCGCTGAACTTCGGCCTGGAGGTCGACGGCGAGACCGTCCGCCTGTACTTCCACGGCGCGAGCACCGGCACGAAGTACGACCTCATCGCCAGAAATCCAAACGTCTCGTTCGAGATGGACCGCGGCCACAAGCTCATCCTCGACGACGAGCACGGCAACTGCACCATGACGTATGAGAGCGTCATCGGTCAGGGACGCATCGCGGTCGTGCCGGACGCGGACAAGGAGCGCGCGCTGCGCGTGCTCATGGCGCAGTACCGCGCGCCGGACTTTCCGTATTCGAAAACTGTCATTCCCGCGACGACCGTCCTGTGCCTGACCGTCGAGCACATGACCGGCAAGCGCCGCGCGAAAAAGCACGGGTGAGCGTACCTCCAGCGAATCGCAAAAGGGCCTCCGCGGGCTTTGCCTGCGGAGGCCCTTTTCGTGATCTTGCTGCAGATCAGCGGATGAAATTGGTGAACTTGCGCGTCTCCGTCGCCGGACGCAGCACCCCGGCGGCATCACCGGCGGCAATGCACTGCAGCAGCCAGAGCAGATTGCGCGCGAGCTGGCGCATGGTCTGCAGGCCCTCTTCGTCCTGCGCGACGTCCTCCGGGCGCGCACCGTGCACCATCGGCCAGTACTGCGAGGACACGACCGGCATGTTCGAGATCATCGGGTACTTGATGAGTTGATCGAGCGCGGCCGTTGTGCCCGCGCGGCGCGCCGAGACGACGCAGGCGCAGGGTTTGTTCGCCCAGCCGTCGCTGGCGTAAAAGAGCCGGTCGCAAAATGCCGACATCGCGCCGGAAATCCCGGCATAGTGCACCGGGGACGCGAGCACGAGCGCATCCGCGGTCTCCATCGCGTCGATGGCGTCGTTCACCAGGCCACCGCGCACGCAGTGCCCGGTCGCGTTGCATCCGCCGCAGGCGGTGCAGCCGCCGATCTGCTCGGCGCCAACCGTCAGGATCTGCGTTTCAACCTCTGCCGCCTGAAGCACCTGCTCCATCTCGTGCAGGGCGGTATATGTGCAGCCGTGCGGGTGCGGGCTGCCGTTAATCATCAGAATTTTCATCGTATCGCCTCAAGCGCAGGATAGCACAAATCGCCGCGCCGCGCAAGGCGCCGGGCCCGCAATGCCATCGCCCCGACCGGGCGGTGTCTGGTTTGCCCGCCCGGATGCGCACGGCAGATCCGGCCGGGCACAAAACGCGCTTGCGCGGCAGCAAAAACCTGCTGCCGCGCAAAGAAAAAGAAGGGGTGTATGCCATGGAACGAAAGGGAGTAGAAGGGAGAAACGCGCATGGATATGCGGTTAGAGGCGGGCGGTCAGGCATACATGACCGCCCGTCACAAGGGGGGAGGAACGGCCCCGCCGCTATGCGCCGGCGGACTGGAGCCGGATCAGGCAGAGATCAGATGGCGCTCCAGCCGCCGTCCACGCACACGATCTGGCCGGTCGTGTAGCTGCAGGCCGGGGAAGCAAAGTACGTGCACAGGCCGTCCATTTCGCCGGTCTCGCCGTGGCGCTCCATGGGGCAGCACTCGAGGTGCGCCTGATGGAAGAAGGGCGCGTCGATGTAGGCCGCGGTCATTTCCGTCGGGAAATAGCCCGGGCAGATGCAGTTGACGGTGATGCCGTCGCGCGCCCAGGAGTTGCCGAGCGAGCGCGTCAGGTTGACGATGCCGCCCTTGGCCGCCGCATACGGTGCCGTGTCCACGCCCTTGCGGCCGCAGACGCCGTGGATGGACGAGACCATGATGATGCGGCCGTACTGATTGGGCTTCATGGACTGGCGCACGACCTCGCGGCAGGTGAAGAACTGCCCGTTGAGGTCGGTGTTGATGACGTTGAGCCAGTACTCGTCCGTGAGCGTGGCCGGGTCACCGCCGCCCGGAATACCGGCGGCATTGACCAGAATGTCAATCTTGCCGAAATGCGCGACGACGTCGCTGACGCAGTCCGTGATGCTCTTGGAATTCTGCAGATCCATGTAATGCGGATAGACCTTGACGCCGTATTCCGCCTCGATCTCCTTGGCATTTTCCTCAAGACGATCCGTGCGGCGGGCGACGAGCGCGATGTCAGCGCCGGCGTTGGCCATGGCCTTGGCAAACTGATGGCCGAGACCGGAGGAACCACCGCAGCAGAACGCGACCTGACCGGAAAGATCAAACAGATTGTTTTTCATAATAAAGCCTTCCTTTTATAAAAAATTTAGTATGGTCTTAGAAGAACCAGCAGTTTTCGTAAGCGCTGAGCGTGGCGTCGGCCATCGTACCGCCCTTGTGGGCGTCGCCGACAAAGACGACCTTGTCAAACGCATCCTTGAGCTGCTGCTCGTAGCTCTTGTCGGGACGGTTGCCGAGCGCCATGACGACGATGTCGGCCGGGCGGGTGACGATCTCGCCGGTGTCGGTCTTCTTGAGCTCAACCGCACCGTCGGTCACGCCGGCGATGGCGTGCTCGGTCAGGATCTCAACGCCGCTCTCCTGCAGCAGGGACAGGAGCTTGTAGCGCGCGGTGCGATAGATCGTGACGCCGACTTCTTTCTGCATCTCGACGACCGTGACCTTGTTCTTGTCGCACAGGAAGTGCGCGACCTCGAGGCCGACGTGGCCGCCGCCGATGACGGCGATGTTCTTGCCCTCGAAGGAAACGCGGCCCATGAGCACGTCCTCAATGTAGTAGACATTGCTGCGGTCGGCGCCGGGAACGTTCGGCACGATCTGCTCGCCGCCGCAGGCGACGACGACGCCGTAGGGATCGAGTGTGCGCAGCGCCTCGACCGTGGCGGGCGTGTTCAGGCGCACCTCGATGTGGTACTCCTTCATCTCGGCCTTCATGGTCTCGATGAGCTCGGCCACCATGCCCTTGCACGGCGCCTTCGAAGCCAGCACGGCACTGCCGCCGAGGTGATCGCTGCTCTCGAGGATGACCGGGTGATAGCCGCGCTTTTTGAGCAGGAGCGCCGCCTGCATGCCGCCGGGGCCGCCACCCACGACTGCGACCGTGCGGTCATCGCCGGTCTTGACAAGATTCTCGTCGCCATAGACCGTGGCGCGGCCGGTAACGGGGTTGATGGCGCAGTGCAGGTTCTTGCCCGCAACGACGGACTTGTTGCAGTTCATGCAGCCAAGGCACTTGCGGATAAGATCCTCGCGGCCGGCCATCGCCTTTTTGACCACGTCGGGATCAGCCAGCTGCATGCGGGACATGCCGACAAAGTCGCTCACGCCCTCCTGCAGGAAGCGCTCGGCCGTCTCGGGGTGCTTGATGGTGTTGACGGCGATAATGGGCACATTCACGGCAGCCTTGATGGTCTTGGCCAGGTTCTTTCTCCAGCCCTCGGGGCTGTAGCACGGCTCGATCATGGTCGGTGCGCTGGCGTAAACGCCGCAGGAGACGTTGAAGTAATCCACATACGGCTCGAGGTACTTGGCGATCTCCGTGCAAGCGGCGAGGTCATTGCCGCCCTCGACGAAATCGTTGCCGTTGATGCGCGCGCCGACAACGAAGTCACGGCTGACAGCGGCGCGGATACCGGTGAGGATGCGCACGAGGAAGCGGCAGCGGTTTTCCATGCTTCCGCCGTATTCATCGGTGCGCTTGTTGGTGTAGGGGCTCAAAAACTGCTGCACGAGGTAGCCGTGCGCCGCGTGGACCTCCACGCCGTCGGCGCCGGCAAGCTCGGAGTTGACCGCCGCCTGAACATATTTCTCGACCAGATTGTCAATGTCCTCAATGGTCATCTCGCGCGGCAGGATGGTCGCGCGGCCGACGACGGAGTTGAGCTCAACGCTCGGGGCCATGGCCTGACGGCCGCCGTTGCAGGCCGGGGGGGCCTCGCGGCCGCCGTGGTGCAGCTGGATGAAGATCTTCGCACCGTGACGGTGCACCGCCTCGCAGATGAGCTGGAAGCTCTTGATCTGCCGGCTGTCATAGATGCCGAGCTGGATGGGGTTGCAGTGGCCGCTGTCGGCATCGACGGAGGTGAACTCCGGGATGATGAGGCCGCAGCCGCCTTTGGCACGGTCCTCGTAGAAACGGATCTGCTCCGGCGTGGTGCAGCCGTTCCAGTCGCCCATGAGGGCGCCCATGGCTGTCATAACGACACGGTTACGCAGCTCCAGGTTGCCGATCTTACCGGGCTGAAACAGTTTTTCGTACTTCATGAGGCATTTCTTCTCTTTCACTGGATAATTCCGAAACCAATGGTATCGCTTGTGCAGGAACGACATGGGATGCGGATTCTGCCGCCGCATCCGTGCCTTTGCAAATATTTTAACCAGCCATTTCGCGAATTTCCATATGCACGAAACACCAAAAAAAGCGTGATTTTGTGCGGGACCGACAATCCCGGACACCCGGTTGAGAAGCGCGGCCGCGGGCAAATTTTCGCGATTGTGCGCCGTGCACAACGCGCGGCCGCCATTTTGTCGCGCGGCACAACGGCGGTGGTTGCGCCGCGGTGCGGTTATGTAGTATAATTGAGAAAAATATTTTTTTAACAATATACCTATCTATAGACACAGGAGGCGGAACCATGAAATTTTCCGAGCTGATCTCAAAACTGCACGCGGCCAGCCAGCCGCACATGCTCATGCACATCGACATCCGGTCAGACTGTGAGCTGATGGATGTCAACATCCTCGCCCCCGGGCAGAGCGATGTGCAGACCGGAACGCTCTACTTTGCCGATGCAGGCTTATTAACGCCGGACACTGTGCTCCCGACCAACCTGATGTACTACGGCGCGCTGCCGCCGGAGCTGGCCTCCGGGCTGACGAACAGCGCCATGATCGACCGCGGCGAGTTTGCCGCGCTGTTTCAGAGTGTGAAGGAACTGCTGAGCTATCAGCAGTCCGATCAGCAGCTCTACACGCAGGTGCTGTATATGCTCTGCAACGGCACGGATCTGGACCGCGTGCTGACCAAGATGACCGACGTCACCGGCGACCTGTTCGTCATGATCGACAGCACGGGCAAGCTCGTCGCCAAGACGAAAAACTTCTATGTGGACTACCCGCTGTGGATGAAGAGCATCGAGCAGGGATACTGCAGTGATATACTAATGGAGTATATCGAGGACCGGCGGCGCAAGAATGAGTACTCCCTCTCGGACAAACCATTCACGCTCTTTTGCGAGCACATGCAGCGCTATCTGCTGTGCACGCGCATCGTCTACGACAACTTCATGATGGGCTATGTCATCATCGTGAGCAAGACCAGCTTGTTCAGCGCAGCCGAGCAGCAGATCATCCCGCTGCTGTCCAGCTCGGCCAAAGAGCGCATCGTCAAGAGCAACAACGGCAATTGGATCGATTACCGCGCCTCGCAGCTCAATAACGTCTTCACGGACATGCTCACAGGCACGCAGAACATGGACATGGACCGCCGCATGAAGCTGGCCAAGCTGAGCTTTCCGGAGCAGAAATGTCTGGCCATTATCCGGCCGGTATATTATAAGGAGCCGGCCTATTACAAAAACCGCCTCATCCCGGACATGCAGGCCATTTTCGGCAAGACGGCATTCTCGGTAATCAAGAACGATCTCGTGCTGCTGCTGACGGCGGCGGACGGCGGCACCATCTCGCCCGAACAGCGTGCTGCGCTCGAGCAGTACACGCAGGGGCACCGGCTCATCGTGGGCATCAGCAACTGCTTTCAGGCCAACAATCAGCTTTCGCTCCACTATAACATGTTGCTGCAGACCTTACAACTGGCCAAGCAGATGCGCTCGGATCAAAAAATCTTCTTTTTCTCCGACTACGTGTATTATGCGCTGCTCGACCAGGTTGAAGACAAGAGCCTGTTGTCCTTCATCCGGCACCCCGCACTCGACACACTCATCCACTATGACCGGGAAAAGGGCGCCGAGCTGTACCAGACGCTGCGCGTGTTCACCAAGTGCGGCTTCAACAAGGCGCATACCTCCGAGCAGCTCTTTCTGCACCGCAACACCGTCAATTACCGCATCTCGCAGATCGAATCCATCTGCAAGATCGACCTGTCGACCACGGAACTGCTGTTTTCCCTGCAGCTGTCGTTTTTGATCGACGGCTATCTCAACAACGTCGCCTTTTGACCGCGATCACGTCCCCGAAACCGGGCCGGCACTTCCTGCCGGCCCGGTTTTTTGTGCCGCAAACGCCGTCAGAGGCAAATTTTAGATTGGTTTCTATGACAAAATTTTGACCGGATACTGTGCACGGCGAACATTGTCGATTTCCTGTCAAGCAAATATAATGAGCACAACCGAACAAAACCGGTGTGTATCTCGCAGGGACACACGAACGGATCTCCGCAGCCCGCCGTCTGCCCGGCGCCCGGAGTGCAAGACAACGTCAACAATAGAAAGGAGACTCTCGATGGAAAAAGCAATCGAGAATATGGACCGCAAACGCCTTGGGATCCTGATCCGCTGCCTGGTGATCCTGCTGATCACCGGTGTGACCAACTCTGCAGCCGTGTTTGTTTCCCCGCTGGCAAAACACTTTAACTGGACCGCAGACGCCATTGCAAACGTCAGCACGACGATGCTGCTGTGCTGGACGCCCGGTGCTCTGATCGGCGGCACGCTCATGTCGAAGATCGGCGCGAAAAACGCGATGCTGCTCGGCGCGATCCTGTTCCCGCTCGGCACGCTGACCAGCAGCTTCGTGCCGCAGTCCTCTCCCTGGCTGCTGTATGTGACCTTCAGCTTCCTGCAGGGCCTCGGCAACGGCCTTGCCTACACCGTCGCCACGTACGTTTCCACCGGCTGGTATCCGGACAAGCGCGGCCTGGTTTCCGGCCTGTGCATGGCCTTCACCGGGGGCTCGTCCGCCTTCCTCGCGCCGATCTGCTCGAAGCTCGTGCAGTCGACCGGCATCATCTCCACGCTGCGCATCGTCGGCATCGTGTCCCTGGTCGTGTGCGTCGTGTGCGCGCTCGGCGTCCGTCAGGCGCCTGTCGGCTACACGCCCGCCGGCTTTGCCAACTCCGCCTCGAGTGCGGAGACGCAGCTCGAGAGCTATAACGTGCGCCGCGCGCTCAAGACCCGTCCCATCTGGCACCTGATCGTGTGCACCGCCTTCTTCCCGACGATGTATATGATCATGTTCCCGCGCTTCTCCGTGTACATGACCGACGCCGGCTTCACGCTGAGCGCTGCCACCCTGGGCGTGTCCATCTACTTCATCGCCAACACCCTCAGCCGTCTGTTCCTCGGTGCTCTGTGCGATAAGATCAGCTACAAGCATGTCTATGGCATCTGCGGCGTGCTGTGCATCCTGTCCGCCATCTGCCTGATCGCCGCGCACTCGCTGTTCATGTTCTACCTCGGCTATGCGCTGCTCGGCCTCGGCTTTGGCGCCACCAACAGCGTCTATCCCGTCACGATCAACAAGTCCTACGGCCCGGTCTACGCCGGCGGCATCTACGGCGTGGCCCTGTTCGGCTACATGATCTTCTGCACGCTCATCACGCCGCGCATCAGCGCCGCACTCGTGGCCTCCACCGGCGGCTACACCGCCTCGTTCATCTATGGCATCGTGCTCACGTGCGTGGCCGTCGCGTCCATGTACCTGATCCCGAAGGTCAATCGCAAACCCCTCGATGCGGCCGAAAAGCAGGCCGAATCCGTGTAATCCCGATCGGAAGAGGTGTCAACATTGGGCGTCATCGGCTGTATCCTCGGTTTTCTGATCGTTATCTATCTCTGCTATAAAGACTGGTCGGTCTATCTGGCCACATTCGTCGGCACATGCGTCGTCATCGCCTGCAATACGCTGCCGTTTATCGACAGTCTCGTCGGCAACTATGTCAGCGGTATGTTCACCGCCGTCAAAGGCTTCTTCTTCATGATTCTCTTCGGCTGCCTGCAGTCAAAGATCTACACGGAGAGTGGCGCCGCCTACACCATCGCCGACACCGTTATGAATCTCCTGCTCAAGGAGAGCATGAGCAACACCGGCAAAAACCTCGTCGCCATGGCCGTCATTCTGGTCATCGGCACCATCCTCAACCTCGGCGGCATCATCGCCGGCGTCGTCATCGTGCTCATGTACCCCATCGCGCTGGTCATTTTCGAGCGCTGCGATATCCCGAAGAAGTTCATCCTCGGCATTCTGGGCGCGGGCTCGTTCACCTTCACGCTGACCATGCCCGGCAGCCCGCAGGTCACGAACGTGGCCGCCATGACCGTGCTCGGCACGGCGGCCGACGTGGCGCTGGTGCCCGGACTCGTGGGCGCGGCGGCCGAGATCGCCGCGATCCTCGTCATCATGAACCTGCTCATCAACCGTGCCCGCAAACGCGGCGAGCACTTTGAGCTCCACCCGCTTGACCCGCGCTATGACAATACCGGCAGCAAGCCGAAGCTGATCGTCGCCCTCCTCCCGATGGTTGTGCTCTTCCTGCTGTTCAACATCTGGAAGCTCAACATCAATATCTGCCTGCTGTGCTCCATCGCGCTGTCCATTGCACTGTTCTGGCCGCAGCTGCGCCATAAGGATCTCAAGGCCATGCTCAACAGCGGCGCAGTGGACTCCGTGCCCATGACGATGACCGTCGCCGCCATCTGCGGCTTCGCTGGCGTGCTCACCAACACGGAGGCGTTTCAATCCATGATCGACGCCATCACGAGCATCAGCATCGCGCCGATCCTCATCTGCTGGGTCGTCGTGGCGCTCATGTGCATGCTCACCGGCGGCTCGTCCACCGGCCAGCTCGTCGCGCTGCCGATCATCGCACCGAAGCTGCAGGCCCTCGGCCTGACGGCCAGCACCATCCACCGCGTGTCCGCGTTCGCGGCCACGACGCTCGACTCCATGCCCTATTCGGGCAGCATCCTCATGCTGCTGCCCATGTGCCACATGAAACTTAAGGAGGTCTACCCCGCCCTGTTCGTGACGACCGTCATCGCCACGACCGTCGGTACCGCCGCCGTCACGCTCATGTGCGTCCTGTTCCCGGGGCTCGCCTGATCCCGTCAACCCACACCATATCACAACAGAAAGGAAGTCAAGACATGAAAGAATTCAAGAATAAAGTTGCCGCCATCACCGGTTCCGCCACCGGCATCGGCCGCGCCTTCGCCGAAGAGGCCGCCAAGCGCGGCATGCGCCTCGCCCTCATCGACATCAACACCGAAGGTCTGGAAGAGACCAAGGCCATCTGCGAGAAGGCCGGCGCACCGAAGGTCGTCACCATCAAGACCGACGTCACGAAGTATGAAGAGGTCCGCTTCAGCATCATGCGCGTCATGCAGGAGTACGGCCAGCTCGACCTGATGTTCGCCAACGCCGGCATCGCCACCGCTGGCTGGGTCTACAACCATCCGCCTCAGGACTGGGCCTGGGCCATGAACACGAACATCCTCGGCCTGACGTACTATGTGCACGAAGTGCTGCCCATCTTCAAGAAACAGGGCACGCCCTGCCACTTCCTGTTCACCGCGTCCATCGCCGGCCTTATCTCCGGCCTGCGCTACAACACGGCCTACCTTGCGAGCAAGCACGCCGCCGTCTGCATCGCCGAGGCCGTGCGCGACCTCGCCGAGAACGACCCGGACTACAGCATGATGGGCGTGAGCGTGTTCTGCCCCGAGTATGTGCACACCAACATCCACAACAGCGAAGACCATCGTCCGGCCGAGTACAGTGTGCCGTGCGACCCGTTCTATGCCACCGACAGCTACTGGGATTACCGTCACCTGTTCGACAGCAACATCACGGTCAAGGGCATGAACCCGGCCTTCGTCGGCCCGTACCTGTTCGAGGCGGTTGAGGAGAACCACATGTACAAGGTGCCGCATATGCACACCCACGAGCAGATCCGCGCGCGCCATAGACGCATCGAGTCCGACCTCGAGCGTGAGGAGAAGCTGCACGAGAAGTACGCTCCCCTGCAGAAATATTGATCTGACCCCTTTCTTTGCGCAACACCGCAAAGCCCCGCCGGGAAACCGGCGGGGCTTTTCTTTATGGATCACGGCAGCACAGTCGCTATTTTTCTTTTCGCACGCAGGACCATCCGTCCCCAAACGAAATAACACAGCTCAGCAAACAATACGCCGCCCATAATGCCCCCCTTGCCCCGCGCTTCACCGAGGTCGCACGCCGCATCCGGCAGCCGATAAGCCCGCAGCAGACGATACTTGCAAACGGGGGCCGCGCGTCGCAAGTCCAGAGCGTATCGAAAATGAATTTCAGCAAACGCTCTCCTCTTGAGCATTGCTCAATTCTCCAAAAACAGCTCTGTCAGCAGCTTCGCCGCCGTCTCATACACATGCGCTTCGGCCGGCGTGACCCATTGGTGCAGCGCCGGGAACAGCAGCACACCCTGCTCGCGCGCAACGGCCGCCTGCACGATCGGTACCGCCCGCTGCAGCAAACGCTCCGGCTGTGTACTTACCCACGTGCGCAGCTCCCCATTGTCGCGCGCGGCGAGCACAAGATTCACACGAAACTGCGTATAAGAATCGGAGATGGAGATTTGCTGACTCAAATGATATTGCTGATTCCATTTCTGATTGGCACGGTGTCTGATGGCCTTCATCCGCTGTGCATCAAAGTCATCACACTCCAGCGCCAGTACACGCGCGTGCAGCCGCCCGTCCGTCGCAAACAGCACCTGCGCATCCGCACCGACCTGCTCGGCACCGCATGCCGCAAGGCGCGCTGTAGGATCATCGACCAGAATTGGGGCCGAATAGAGCGCCGGTGCGTCCGGCGGTACGCGCCCTACTCGATAGCATGCCAAAACCATCGCTGCACAACCAGCCAGAAGCGCTGTCCCAAGCAGAGGATACCGGCGAAATGCGATCAGCGCCAGCGGCAGCAGGCAAAGTGTCAGCACAAACGCAGTGACAGAAAGAGCCGCACGCCGCCTTTGCCGCCTGAGCTGCTGATAAAACATTTCCGGCACACCGCACCACTCCCATCACGCAGACAAAACGGATTATCACTGCAGCAATTGTACTGCAAAGTCCCGGAGCTGTCGAGATAAAAACACGACGAAATAGCAAAAGACCGCAGTCAAATGACTGCGGTCTTTTGTGTTGGCATTGACCTATCTTCCCGGTCCGTCTCCAGACAAGTATTGTCGGCACTGGTGAGCTTAACTTCCGT
>CAKTNQ010000022.1:0-25301 GCA_934589185.1 uncultured Oscillospiraceae bacterium
GACCCCTTGCTTGTAAGGCAAGTGCTCTCCCGGCTGAGCTATGCTCCCGTTTCGCAGCTTGCTCATTATACAAGACGCCAAAAAAATTGTCAAGGGATTTTCGGTAATTTTTTCGGCAAATGTACATTTTCGGGGCGGCGATGCCGCCCCGAACACGGTCAATCCGCTGCGGCGTCAGCGTTTTCGGCGTCGAGCAGCGTCTGCAGCTCCGCCGGGGTGAAGACATACTCCGCGTCGCAGAACTGGCAGTGCACCTGCGTGTCCCTGCCCTCGGCGATCATGTCCTGCAGCTCCTGCACGCCGCACTGGCGCAGCGCCTGCTCCACGCGCGCACGCGAGCACGCGCAGCGATAGGCCATCGGGTGGCGCAGGACGATCTCGGGCTCCAGATCGCGCATGACCTGCGGAAGAATGGCATCCGCCCCGTCCTCGTCGAGGATGGTCGTGAGCTGGTCCATCATGAAAATGTTGTCCTCGAGCTTTGCGATCAGCGCCTCCGGCGCACCGGGCATGAGCTGCACGAGAAAGCCGCCGGCCGCCCTGACGCTGTGGTCGGTATCGACAAGCACGCCAAGGCCGCAGGCAGCGGGGATCTGCTCGCTCTCGACAAGGTAGGCGGACAGGTCCTCCGCGATCTCGCCGCTGACGAGCTCCGTGCTGCCGATATACGGCTCGCGCAGGCCGATGTCGCGGCTGACGGTAAGCATGCCGTCCCTGCCGACGGCGCCGCCGACATCGAGCTTGCCGTCCGGGCGCGTGGGCAGATCGAACGCGGGGTTCGAGACCATGCCGCGCACATTGCCCTCGCTGTCCGACACGGCGATGATGCTGCCGAGTCCTCCGCCGCCGCTGATGCGCAGCGTGAGCGTGCCGTTTTCCTCCTTGAGCAGGTCGCCGAGCATCGACGCTGCACACAGGCTGCGGCCGAGGGCGGCGATCGCCGTCGGGCTGCAGTGGTGGATGGCGTTGGCGCGCTGCACCGCGTCGCGCGCGGTGACGACCGAAATTTTCACAAAACCGTCTTTCGAGACGGCGCGGATGATCTCATCCATTGCTTTCACCTCAAAAATCTTTGAAATATAGTGTGTAGCTGTGTTTTGCCGCAGTAGGAGATTGCCCACGATTCAGACGCCGTATTCCAGGCTGCGCATCGCCGTGAGAAAAACGCGTCCGGCGTCCGCCTGCGGGCCGTCGCGCCGGACGGTCACGTCCAGAAAGCCCGCCTGCGCGAGAAGCTCCGTGAGCCGCTCCGGCGTGTGCGCATACTCAATGTGCTCCTCCGATGCGCGCGACCAGAGCTCGCCCGCGCGCGTGAACAGATCCATGCCGTAGTGCATGGTCTGTGCAGCCGCGTCAAACTCCGCCCGCCAGAGGCACAGGACATCGTCCGTCTCGTCGACGAACGTGCCGCCGTCGAGCGCGCGGAACGACGCCGGGTCGCGGATGTCCAGAATGAGCATCCCGCCCGGGCGCACGAACAGGTGCAGCCGGTGCAGCACCTCCGGCAGCTCCTCCGGCGGCAGATAGTCAAACCCGTCGAGCGAGCAGTAGGCCGCGTCGACCGTGCCGTAAAGATCGAGCTGCGACGCCTCCTGGCACAGCAGCAGCGGCGGCACCGCATCCGCGGGCAGGTCGGCATTGTGCGCCTGCGCCTGCATGAGCATGTCGGGCGAGCCGTCGGTCGCGATCATCTCGTACCCGCGCGCGGCCATCAGGCGCGTGAGCGTGCCCGTGCCGCAGCAAAAATCCAGCAGGGTGTGGCACGCGCCGCGCCCCTGCTGGAAACACTGCTCATAAAAGTCCGCAAACGCGGCATAATCCACATCGCGAGTCAGCGCATCGTACCACGCGGCAAGGGCGCCGTAAGCGCTCACGCCTGCTCCTCCGCAGATTTCTCAGCCTGCTCCTCGAGCCGGCCGAACACGATCTCATACCCGCCGGTGCCATACTGCAGGCTGCGGTTGACGCGGCTGATCGTCGCGCTCGAGGCGCCGGTCTTTTCCAGAATTTCGTTGTAGATCAGGCCCGCGTCGAGATACTGCGCCACCTGATAGCGCTGCTCCATGGCCTGCAGCTCCGTGACCGTGCACAGGTCATCGAAAAACTGCTTGCACTCGTCGACGGTCTTGAGCGTCAGGATGGCACGGTACATGTCATCGCAGCGCGGTTTTTTATGCTGTTTATTCATATGCGCTCCTTATTTCTCATCAGATATATGGATGCTGAAACACGATATTTTTCGGACATTATTCTACTCTAATTATTTAGGAAAGTAAAGAGGAAAACCGTCCGGAAATTTCATACGCCGGAATTGCGGGTGTTTTACTTGCTTTTATACTATAAATAAGGTATGATATTTCCGTGGCAAACTGCTGCCGCACAAGCATCCCACCGCCCATTGCAACAGGAGGTTTTGTCTATGATCATTGCCGGGATCCCATTCACCATGCCGGCCATCTGGATCGGCCTGATCGTGATCTTTCTGATCGTCGAGGGGCTGACCGCCGGTCTGGTCACGATCTGGTTTGCCGTGGGCGCGCTCGCCGCGCTCATCGCCGCCATGTTCCACGCGCCGCTGTGGCTGCAGCTCGTGTGGTTTTTCGCCGTGTCGATCGCGGCCTTCGCCGTGACGCGCCCGCTGGTGAAAAAATATATCAACGGCCGCACCCAGCCCACGAACGCCGATATGCTCATCGGGCAGGAATGTCTCGTCACGGAGGACATCGACAACCTGACCGGCCGCGGCGCCGTCACCGTCGGTGGGAAGGTCTGGACCGCCCGCGCCGACTCTGACGCTCCCATCCCCGCCGGGACCGCCGCCACCGTGCTGCGCATCGAGGGCGTCAAGCTCATCGTCACACCCGCCTGCGTGACCGCGGGCGCAAAAGAATAAGGAGGAATCACCATGCCATACGTTCTCTACGGAATCATCCTGATCGCACTCATCATCATCGTGCGCAACATCCGCATCGTCCCGCAGGCGCAGGCCTATGTCATCACCCGCCTCGGCGCCTACAAGACCACGTGGGGTGTCGGCCTGCACCTGAAGGTCCCGTTCATTGAGTCGGTCGCCAAGCGTCTGTCGCTCAAGGAGCAGGTCGCGGACTTCCCGCCGCAGCCCGTCATCACGAAGGACAACGTCACCATGCAGATCGACACCGTCGTCTACTACCAGATTACCGACCCGAAACTCTATACTTACGGCATCGAGCAGCCGATCCTCGCGATCGAGAATCTCTCGGCCACGACGCTGCGCAACCTCATCGGCGACCTCGAGCTCGACCAGTGCCTGACCAGCCGCGACATCGTCAACACCAAGATGCGCCAGATCCTCGACGAGGCCACCGACCCCTGGGGCATCAAGGTCAACCGCGTGGAGCTCAAGAACATTCTCCCGCCCAAGGAGATCCAGAACGCCATGGAAAAGCAGATGAAGGCCGAGCGTGAACGCCGCGAAGCCATCCTGCGCGCCGAGGGCGAGAAGCGCTCCGCCATCCTGATGGCCGAGGGCGAGAAGGAGTCGGCCGTGCTGCGCGCCGACGCGAAAAAGCAGGAGCAGATCCTTGAGGCGCAGGGCCGCGCCGAGGCCATTCTGACCGTGCAGCGCGCGACCGCCGAGGGCATCCGCCTCATCAACGAGTCCATGCCGTCCGACGCCGTCATCAAGCTCAAGAGTCTCGAGGCCTTCGCCGCCGCTGCCGACGGCCGCGCGACGAAGATCATCATCCCGTCCGAGATCCAGGGCGCTGCCGCGCTAGCGGCCGGCCTGGTCGAGAGCGTCAAGGGCGAGGCCCCGAACGCCTGACCCACAACCGAATTTACACCGACCCCGCGCCGGGACCGGCGCGGGGTTTTCGGTAAGAAAGAGAGAGAACACATATGAAGCTTCCGTTTTTCAAGAAAAACAAGCCCGCCCCGGTGCCGGAGGCCCCGGCCGCGCCGCGCGCGCCGTTTCCCTTCGCAGCGCCGGAGCAGGACGAGCCCGTGCCCGCAATCCACATCGACGCGCACGTGCTCGCCTTCCTGCGCAAGTACGACGCCGCACCCGACCAGCTCGACACGCAGGCGCTCACCGACGCCATGCTCGCCGCGATGCAGCGCGGCCTGCGCGGCGAGGCGGACGGTCTGCCGATGCTGCCGGCCTACCTCGCGCCGCACGGCCACGTCACCGCCCCGGAGGACAAGCGCGTCGCCGTCATCGACGCCGGCGGCACGAACTTCCGCGTCGCCACCGTGCACTATGAGTTCGGCCAGCCGATCATCGAGGACGAGCGCACGCTGCCCATGCCCGGCTCGGAGCAGGACGCCGACTGGATGGACTTCATCCGGCTGGCGGCCGACGCGCTCGAGCCGCTGCTCGACCGGGTCACGCAGATCGGCATCTGCTTCAGCTACCCGGCGGAGAACACGCCGGAGCTGGACGCGAAGGTGCTCGGCATGACGAAAGAGGTGCAGCTGACCGGGTGGGAGGACCACCTCGTGGGCGCGGATCTGGCCGAGGAGCTCGAACGCCGCGGCTGCACGAAGCTGCCCATCACCGTCATCAACGACACCCCGGCCACGTACCTGAGCGGCTCGACTACCATCGCCAACAACTACGCCAACGGCTTTGCCGGGCTTGTCAACGGCACGGGCACGAACACGTGCTGCCTGCTGCCGGTGCGCGCGATCGAAAAGCTCGGCCGCGACGCCGACGGCGAGATGCTTGTCAACCTCGAGTCCGGCTCGTTCACCGACGTGCCGCAGAGCGCGTTTGACAAAGCGCTCGACGCGGCCTCGGCCGTACCGGGCGCATACCGGTTCGAGAAGATGACGAGCGGCCGCTATCTCGGCGAGCTCAGCCGCCTGGCGCTCATCGCCGCGGCGAACGACGGCCTGTTTGCGTCCGAGACGGCGGATAAGCTCCGCGCGCTCGACGTGCTGACCGCCGCCGACGCGGACGCCTTCGGCGCGGACCCGGACTGCGGCGCCATCGCGGCGCTGAGCGGCGCCACGGACGCCGACCGCAAGACCGCCGCCATGGTCATTCAGGGCGTGTTCGGCCGCGCGGCGAAGGCGATCGTCGCGAACATCGCGGCCATCGTCTTTCTGACCGACGGCGCGAAGAACCGCTACCGCCCGATGGTCGTGGCCGTGGACGGGTCGCTGTTTCGCTGCTCGACGCTGCTGCGCCCGGCCGTCAGCGAGGAGCTCGAGGCGTTTCTCGTGCAGAAGCACCAGCGTTACTGCGTGTGCAAGCCCGTGCCGAACGCCTCCGCCATCGGCACGGCCGCCGCGTCCCTGCTGCAGGGCTGATACAAGGCAGAAAAAGCCGGATGTCACAGACATCCGGCTTTTTTGCACCTAAGTGGTGAAGATCTTGCGAATATGGTGCAAAACCATGCAATGAGTGGGGAAACGTTCGCATCCGGCCCATGCTCTTTTCCGGCTCCGTTTCGGACCTGCGGGTTCATTTGAGCGGCTTGTCGCGCTCGGCCCAGAGATAATTCGTGTTGCGCCACAGAAAGGCCAGCAGCTCGTGCCGGTAGCGCTCGGGGTCGACCTGCGCGGACATGGCGTGCTCCGCGCCGGGGATGACGATGAGCCGCTGCGGCCGCCTGCAGGCGGCGAGGTTGCGCTCGCTGTGGTGCAGGGGGACGAAGGTATCCGCGTCGCCGTGGAAAAACAGGATAGGCAGGTCGAGCGCCGCCATGCCGGGCGTGGTATCGACGGCGGCGAAGTCCAGCCCATTGCGGCGCAGGATGCGCACGCAGATGCGCGCGAGCGGCTTTTGCAGCCAGCGCGGCACATTTGTGCCGTGGCGCACGGCGTCCGTGACCTCGCGCTCAAAGCTGGAGTAGCCGCAGTCGGCCACGACGCAGGCGAGCTCCCCCTTCAGCTCCGGCAGCTGCGCCGCCAGCAGCACCGACGCCGCACCCATGGACACGCCGTAGAGCGCGATGGGCCGCTGCACGCGCGAGTGCTCCCGCACCCAGTGCACCCACTGGGCGATGTCATAGCGCTCGAGCTGGCCGAACGTGAGGCACTTGCCCTCGCTCAGGCCGTGCGCGCGCTCGTCGATGAGCAGCAGGTTGCAGCCGCCGGAGGCATACAGCGCCGGAAACTGGGCGCTGAAATCGTGCTCGGCGTGGCTGTGGTAGCCGTGGCAGAGAATGACCGTGGCATGCGCATGGGGCACGCGGTAGAGCCGCGCGTGCAGGCGCGTGCCGTCGGGCGCAGGGGTGAACACGTCCTCGTGCGGCTGCTCCCACATGGCCGCAACGCCAGCGCGCACGCGCGCGAGCGCCGCCCTGCCCTGCTCGGACTCGGCCGTCCAGCCCTGCTTGCGCAGGACGTGCTGCTCCCACACGGCCTGGGCGTCCGCGCGCTCCGGCACGCGGCCAAGTGACTTTGCCAGCACGCGCTGCTCGATATACCACACGAGCAGCCACACCAGCGCCGCCAGCACCGCCGCGCCCAGCAGGCACAGCAGCACAATCCAGATCGGCTTCATAGATGCTCCTCCGGTGCGGCACACAGATCGAGCACAATCTTCTGCGCCAGCAGCAGGCCCGCGCTGGCCGGCACCCACGGCAGCGAGCCGGGCACGCTCCGGCGGCCCGGCGGCGGGGCGCAGAGCGCCTCCGGCGTCATGGCAGGCTCCGGACTGAACACGACCGCGTGGTGCGTGATGCCGGCGCTGCGCAGCTCGCGGCGCATGACGCGCGCGAACGGGCAGCCGCTCGTCTGGCTGATATCGCAGAGTTCAAACCGGCTCGCGTCCATCTTGTTGCCGGTGCCGAGCGCCGACACGATGGGGATGCCGCGCGCGTGCGCGGTGCGGATCAGGTCTACCTTGCAGGACACGAGGTCGATGCAGTCAGCAATATAGTCATACTCCGTGTCGAAAAACCGTTCCCGTGTCGCCGCCTCGTAGCGTTCCATACGCGCATCGACGGCGATGTCAGGGTGGATGTCGTGCACGCGCGCGGCCATGACGGCCGCCTTCGGCTGACCGATCGTGGAGTGCAGCGCGCAGCACTGGCGGTTGATGTTGCTCTCGCTGACGGTGTCCTCGTCCACGAGCGTGAGCGCGCCGACGCCGGCACGGGCCAGCGCCTCGGCGCACCAGCTGCCCACGCCGCCGAGGCCGAGCACCGCCACGCGGCTGCTGCGCAGGCGCGCGAGCGCGGCCTCACCGAGGAGCATCTGCGTGCGGATGGTCTGCTCGGTCATAGCGCGCCCTCCCGCTCGAAGGTCACGACGAAGTCCGTGCCGTCATAGCCCGCCTCCGCGACCTCCCAGCCGGCTTTCTCCTCGGTCTCGAGCGCGTCGGCAAGGGCGCGCGCATCGAGCACGGTCGTGTCATAGCGCTGTGTTTTTGTTCTGGTCATGGCTGTTCCTCCATTGAAAGCTGAAAAAAAGAGCCGTCCGGCTTGCTCAAAAGCGTAAGCCGTCGCCATCCGGCATTTTGCGTGGCAAAAATGCCGGACGCATAAAATCTCATTCGAGGCGGGCGCTTCGCCCCCTCGAGCTCCCCCGCTGCTCTGTCGACATGGAGCAGCCGCACTTTATGATAGACGCAGAGCCGCCCATCGGGCGGCTCTGTCGCATATCTTTCGTGTGTCTGATTTATCCGACGTACTTCATGCCCTTGAGATCGGTGCTGGTCCAACCGTCGAAGAACGTGTCCTCCCAGGCGCTGAAATCGTCCGTGCGCAGCGCCTGATCGCCAAGGTAATCGCAGTAGCGCTCGCCCTGGCCGACGTAGTACACGAGGTGGTAGCCGCAGTAGGAATCGCTCTCGTTAAAGACGATGCCCACATCGCCCGGCTGGCGCGCGGGGTCGAAGCAGAAATCGTTGAACTCCTGCACCATCTGGCCTTTGTAGACATGCTCATACAGGCCGCCCTTCGTGTTCGACCCGCTGTCCTGGCTGAAGGACTCGGCCAGCTGCGCAAAGTCGTCCTCGGTCTGGCCACTCTGCGTCCAGCGCTCGTAGACATCGTCGATCGCGTCTTTCGCCTTCTGCTTATCCTCGTCGGAATACGTGCCGTCGCTGTCGCTGTCCTCCGCCTTGATGAGGATATGGCGCACATTGACGGTGTTATACTGGTTGTTGTCGCGGCTCTCGAAGAGCACGACGTAGTAGCCGCTGTTTTCCTGCTCCACGACGGTCACGTCATTGGCGTGGCGGTCGGCGCTGTAGAGCCAGTCGGCGTACACGGCGGAGCTGAAGCCCGAGCCCTTGGTGTCGGTATTGTCCGTGACGCTCGGCGCAGCGGTCGTGCCGTCCTCGGACTCCTTGGCGGGCACGTTGGCCTCGACAGCGGCGGCGAAGCTGTCCGCGTCATGCGTGGCGGCGGCGATCTTGTCGGCCGTGGCCTTGGCGGCCGCCATCGTGGCGTCCGTGGTCTTGGAGGTCGTGTTGCCGTCGTCGCCCGTGCTGTCCTCGGTATCTGCCTGCACGAAATAGTACTGATAACTGTAGGTGTCGTAGGCGTTGGCATTCTTGGCGTAGCTGGCCTCGATCTCCTCGGGCGTATAGGTGTAGCTGTCGTACTGCTGCTGCGAATACTTCGAGGCAAGCTGGCTCAGCTCCATCATGTGGCGCACGACCTTCTTGGTCGCGCCGTTGCCGTAAGCCGCCTGGAGGTACTTGCTGACGGAGTTGTACTTATACTGCTTGGCAGCGAGCTCGATGTAGGAAAACTGCTCGTCAATCTCGTGCTGGTCGTCCTCGTCGAGCGTGACGCCGGCCTTCTCGGCGGCATCGCACAGCGCCGTGACCTGCACCAGGTTTTTCTTGGCAGCGTCCTTGAAATAATCGTCCCAGGTGTCAAACTCGTCGCTGATGCCGCACTTCTGCTCATCGAGCGCCTTTTTGGTGTCCAGATTGACGGCGCTCAGGTAGCTGCCGTACTGGTTGCAGAACGTGAGATAGGCGGAACGGTAGGCATAATTGACCTCCGCCGAGGAATACTTCACATCGCCGACCTGCAGCGCGGGACGCGCGGTGTAAAAGAGGCTGGAGTTGCCGATCAGAATCGCGGCGACGAGCAGCACGACGATGATCGATCCGACCGTCCACTTGATCTTGCTTTGCTTGCGCTCTTTGGCTTCCTTCTGCGAGGCGACCTGGCGGCGCTCCGTGCCCAGCGCACGCTCGTCTGTGCGGCGCTTCTTGTCCTGGGATGCACTCATTCGTGATTCACCTTATCCTTTGAAAATAGTGTTGCCCGCGGAGACAGGCTCCGGTGGCGGAAAATATGCATAGATTATAGCGCAATCGGCCGAGGGTTTCAAGTTCTTTCTATTTCCATGGCGCCGGTTCGTGCATTTTTTCGCACCGGTGCGCATACAATGGCCGTATGCGAATCTACCGGGAGGTGAAAACACATGGGCCAGGACCTCGACGACTGGATCTTCGGCGGTCAGAGCGCCGCTCCGAGCGATCGCTGAACCAAAGCTGCTGCCGCTGTGCGCCGACGGACACGCACGGCGGTTTTCCTTTTGCGCGCCGCGCAGAGGATTCGCCAGCGCCCCGCATGGCAGGGGCGTTGGCACGAGGCGGTGAAAATTCGGCGTTTTTGCTGAACGTTTCGCTCGATTTTTGTTGATTAAATCATTGACAAAAAGAAAACGAGCTGCTATACTGTACCCAGAACCCGAGGAGAGCAGCAGCCCCTCACGAGGGGCAGCGCCTTTAGAATACAGGTTCAGCGGAATCGATGGAGGTGAGTCCGATGTACTGAATCGTCCGGAAGCAGACAGGGTTCTGCAGCTCCGGAGACGGCACGCAGTGGTGCGGAATCTTGCAAACGCATGTTCCTTCCCAGCGGTCGGAGTCCGCGTGCAGCGCAAAGCCTCTGCACACGGCAGGAAACGAAAACAAAAGGAGGTTCGGGTGATGGAACCGAACATGGCAGGATAGCCCCTTGTTCCGATGTTGGAGCAAGGGGCTATCTTTTTGCCTGAAAGACAAAAAGATAGCCCGATTTCATACGAGGCGGACCTTGCCCCCGCGCGCTCCCCTGCGATCGTACCGACGTGCGCAGCACACGAAACACCTTATCCGCCGAACCGGGTTCGGCACCTTCTCCTCGAGGAAAAGGCTTTGTTACCATGTCCAATATGTTTACATAATTCTAGTTTACATAAGTTAGAATATGTAACAGCAAACAAACGCCTCATCCGTCGCAACACGCTGCGCTGCAGCGCATTTTGCTTAGAGAAGTCGATGTTGTCGCGTCCAAAAAATTTACATAATATTGTTTACGTAATTATAGCTATTCCCACAGCAATGCAATCGCTGCCGTGATGCAGCCGGTCAGGACGCTCAGGTCGGCCGTGTTCCAGATGATGCGTCGGAAAAACGGGATGACCGCCCGCGGCAGGTACACATAGTCCGTGACCGACCCGCGTGCCCAGCGTTCGATGAGGTTGGCCAGCGCGCCGCCGAGCATCAGGCCCATGCCGATCTGCAGCGCCGTGCCGCTCCGGCGGCAGACGCACACGGCCGCCACGGCCACGAGCGCGGCGGCGGACACGGTCTGCAGTGCAGTCGCCGCCCGCGGCTTTTGCGCGAGCCTGCTGCACAGCAGGCCCCGGTTGTGCGCCCGGCGCAGCTGCACGCGCGGCCCGACGCGCAGCGGAAAGGCCTCGGCCGGCAGGGCGTTGATCTTTTGCCTGATGACCGCCTCAGTCGCCAGCACGGCCGCTGCCGGCACAACGGTTTTCCACATGGTGGGGTTCCCCCTTTGGATTGGAAATGTCTGCGCGCATTGTAGCACAAAAGCGCCTGTGTGAAAAGGTTCACAGGAAAAGTTTCCGTTTTGGGGTTTACAGGCGCGGCGGGATGGTGTAAGGTGTTTTCAGAGAAATGTAGTATAGATACGGATCAAGGTCGAGAAATTTTAGTCAAAAAGGAGAACCTGACAACATGGAACTGACGCAAAACCCGTCCGTACTGGAGCTGGTGCGGAAAACCGCCGAACTCACGACCCCGAAAGAGATCGTCTGGATCGACGGCTCGGAGGCCCAGCTCGACTCCCTGCGCAAGATCGCCGTGGAAACCGGTGAGCTCATCAAACTCAATGAAGAAAAGCTGCCCGGCTGCTATCTCAATCGCAGCGACGTCAACGACGTGGCGCGTGTCGAGGGCCGGACATTTATCTGCTCCAGGACCCGCGAAGAGGCCGGCCCCACAAACAACTGGATGGATCCGGACGAGATGAAGGCCAAGCTGCACGAGATTCTGCGCGGCGCCATGGCCGGCCGCACGATGTATGTCATCCCCTACGCCATGGGCGTGATCGGCTCCCCGTTTGCCAAGTACGGCATTGAGGTCACGGACTCGATCTACGTCGTGCTGAACATGGCCATCATGACGCGCATCGGCACGAAGGTGCTCGACGCGCTCGGCGACAGCGACGACGTCATCCTCGGCGTGCACTCCAAGGTCACGCTCGACCCCGAGAATCGCTACATCGTCCACTTCCCGGAGGAAAACAAGATCATCTCCGTCAACTCCAACTACGGCGGCAACGTGCTGCAGGGCAAAAAGTGCTTCTCGCTGCGCATCGCCTCCGTGCTCGGCCGCCGCGAGGGCTGGCTGGCTGAGCACATGCTCATCCTCGGCATCCAGAATCCCAAGGGCGAAGTTCGCTATGTGACGGGCGCGTTCCCGTCTGCGTGCGGCAAGACGAACCTCGCCATGCTCATCCCGCCCGAGGGCTACCGCAAAAACGGCTGGAAGTGCTGGACCGTCGGCGACGACATCGCCTGGCTGCGCGTCGGCCCGGACGGCCGTCTCTGGGCTGTGAACCCCGAAAACGGCTTCTTCGGCGTCGCCCCCGGCACGAGTGAGCGTTCCAACCCAAACGCGCTCGCGTCCACGAGCAGGAACACCATCTTCACGAACGTCGTGCTCAACGAGGACGACATGACCGTCTGGTGGGAGGGCATGACCAAGCAGCCGCCCAAGGGCCACCTGCGCAACTGGAAGGGCGAAGCGTGGGACGGCAGCGACGGCACGCGCGGTGCGCACCCGAACAGCCGCTTCACCGCCCCGGCGGAGAACTGCCCGTGCATCAGCGAGGAATTCTTCAAGGGCACCGGCGTGCCGATCAGCGCGATCATCTTCGGCGGCCGCCGCGCAAAGACCGCTCCGCTGGTCTACCAGTCCCGCGACTGGGCGCACGGTGTGTTCGTCGGCGCGACGATGGCATCCGAGACGACGGCCGCCGCGACCGGCGCCGTGGGCGTTGTGCGCCGCGACCCGATGGCCATGCGCCCGTTCTGCGGCTATAACATGGCCGACTACTGGCAGCACTGGCTCGACATGGGCGAGAAGCTGCCGAACGCGCCGAAGATCTTCAACGTCAACTGGTTCCGCACCGACGACAACGGCCGCTTCCTGTGGCCGGGCTTCGGCGACAACCTGCGCGTGCTCGAGTGGATCCTCAAGCGCTGCTTCGATGAGGTGGGCGCGGACGAGACGGTCATCGGCTACGAGCCGAAGCCCGAGGACATCAACCTCGACGGCAGCGGCGTGACGGTCGAGACGCTCAAGGCGCTGCTGACGCTCGACGCCGAGAGCTGGCGCGAAAACTGCGCAGGCATCCGCGAATACTTCGCGCAGTTCGGCGACAAGCTGCCGCACGAGTTGCGCGAGGAGCTCGAGGCGCTGGAAAAAGCGTTCGCCGAGTAACCCATACATAAAAAAGTCCCGCTGTCCAACCGGACAGCGGGATTTTTTTGCGTGCGTCAAAAAGCCTCGCAGAGTTTGCGCCCGCAGCTTTTTCAAGCGAAAGCCCGTCTCGTCGGAGCTAAAACAGCATCGACGCCGCGCCATACGTCACGACAGCGACGATGATGCCGGCCGTGACGACGCCGAGCGCGATCGGCGGGAAGGCCTCCTTGACGCGCATCTCCAGCATGGCCGCGATGAGCGAGCCCGTCCACGCGCCGGTGCCCGGCAGCGGGATGGCCACGAAGAGAAACAGGCCCCAGAAGCGCGCGCGGCGCACGGTGTCGGACTTTTTGAGCGCGCGCTGCTCCATGCGCGTGACAAAGCCGTTGAGCCGCTCGCTCTTCGTGCGCAGCCAGGCAAAGATCTTGCGGATGAAGCGCACGATGAACGGCACTGGCACAAGATTGCCGAGGATGGACACCGCGATGGCGATGCGGTAATCCAGGCCATGCGCCACGCCGATCGGGATCGCGCCGCGCAGCTCGAGCACCGGCACCATGGAAATAAGGAGGGTCATAAAAATCTTCCCAAACAGGCTGTTCCAAATCTTCAAATTACAAATCCTCCAAAAAAATGCGTCAGAGCGTCAGCGCCGGAAGTGGACGATCTTCCCCGCGCCGGCCAGAAGCGGCTTGCGGTTGAGCAGGAGCAGCAGCGCAATGCACACTGCCTGCGCGATCTTCCAGCCCGGGAGCTGCAGGACGATGAAGAGCGTCTGCACCGTCAGCAGGATGCAGTTTTCCGTGACACCGACAACGTAAAACCGGAACGGGATGAACTTGCGCGCATCCACCGCCCGGATGACAAACACAACAAAATAGCTCACGCATGTGGCAATGGCCGCGCCCTGCACGCCGAGCTTCGACGGGATGAGCAGAAAGTTGAGCGCAACGTTGAGCAGCGCGCCGATCATGGACGTGACGAACGTGCGCTTGCTGCACTTTTCGACCATGTAGACGCTGCCGAGATAGCTCACGAACGCGGAAAAGACCATGGCCATGCCGAGCACCGGCACAAACAGCCACGCGCCGTAATACTGCTCGGTCGTGAGCACATGAATCTCCGGCACGGCGAAGGCGATGATGCACGCGCCGGCGAGGAACATCACCGACTGGAACGAGCACCAGACCTTCGAGAAGAAGCGGATGTGCTCGCGCCGGCTGCCCTGCGCCTCGGACACGGCGGAAAACTGCCACGCCTCCATGAAAATGCTCGACACGAGCGACAGGATCGTCGGCATCTTGTACGACACGGCGTAGATACCGTTGGCGTCCACGCCGAGGTAGGCCGTGACCATATAGCGGTCGGACACGCTCGTGATCCACCAGAACACCGTCGTCGGGATCATGGGGATGCTGTAGGCCAGCATCTCCCGCGCGGCCGCCCAGCCCGGGCGGAGCATGAGCTGGCGCCAGAGCCGCTCGCGCACGAACAGAAGCAGCGTACACGCCAGATCCGCCAGCGCGACGGAGAGCACGTAGCCCGTGATGCCCATGCGCAGGCCGACGAGGAAGAGCACGTTGAGCCCGATGACGAGCACGGTGTTGATCATGCCCTGCACGGCGAAGAGCGCCGTGTGCCCCTCGGCGCGCACGAACTGCGCGCACAGCGAGTGGAAGCACGAGCACATCGTGTAGAGCGCGATCAGCCAGAGGAACCCGTCAAACTGCGGGAAGAGCCCCAGCAGCGGCAAAATGGCCACGAGCAGCACGGCGCCCGCCAGGATCGTATACACGCCAACGGAGAAAATATTGCGCCGCTGCTCGGTGTGGTCCACGGCGAAACGGAACACGCCGTCCGTGATGCCGAGGCTGATGAGCGGGAAGAGCAGATTGGCCGTCTGCGTGATGAGATCGGCAGTGCCGTAGTCCGCCGGGGTGAGGCAGCTCGTGTAAAAGCGCACCATGAAAAACACCAGCAACTTGCTGCCGAAGGTGCCAAGGCTGATGAGCATGGTGTTGGACACGAGGGTTTTGTATTTATTGTTGCTGTTCGACATAGGCGTACCCGTGTTTCTGCCCGCGCAAGTAAAAAATTTCCGCCGGTTCGGCAGGCGCGGACACAGTCAGTATAGCACAGTTGACGCAAAAGCGGGACCCCTTTTTGCAAACCGGGGCGAAAAAGCGCGGCGATAACGCGAAGCCGCCCGCGCAGAGCCCCGCGCGGGCGGCCAGACGTCAGTGCGTGTAATAAGCGAGGGCCGTGCTGTCGGCCACGATGGCGGCGCAGTCTCCGGCCGAGAGCGCCTCAAAGCACGCCTTCGACCCGCCGGTGACGCGCTGGGCCGCGCCGAAGGCTTTCAAGAGCTTCTCATCGGCCGTGAGGGCGGCCATGTACGTCTCGTCCGTGCCGAGCAGGACGGTCGTGCCCTTGAGGCTGCCGGCGGTGCGGTATTTCGAGTCGCCGCGCACGATGAGCTGCAGCTCGTTTTCGAGATACGGCGCGGTGAGCGTCATCTTCTGCTTTTTCTTGTTCTTACTGTCCTTGCCGTCGGTCTGGTCGAGCACCATGCCGCCCCAGGCGCAGTCGACATTGCCGCTCGATAGCTCGACATAGGCGTTCTGGTTCGAGATCGGCTGATACTGCAGCGTCCAGCCGAGGCGGGCGCAGACCGCCTGCGCCAGCTCCACGTCAAAGCCGCTGTAACCGTCGCCGTCGGCATAGCTCATAGGAAAGCGCTCCTCGTTCAGGCCCATGATGAACGTGCGCTGCGGAAGGTCGCCGAGCGCATCGAGCGCACCCGCGTCGCTGTCAAAGGTCGTATTGTCCGTGCCGAACCACTTGAGCGCGAGACTATGGATCGTCCCGTCGGCCGCGAGGACCTTGAGCGCGGCGTTGACATACACCGCCGCCTGATCTCCATCGCGAAAGCCGATGCGAAACTGCTCCGTGCCGAGCGTCTTGACCACGCGGTAGCTGCCGACCGTCTTGCTGCACGCTGCGCAGGAAAAACACAGCGCGAGCGCGAGCAGCAGCGCCGCGATCCGTTTTGTATGCTTCAAGGGAAGCCCTCCCAAATGAAAAATCAAAAAAGCGCACCGGGACCCGATGCGCTTTTTATCATACCGAATCTCGCACGGCCGTGCAAGAGGGAAAAGCTGAATTTTCTCTTACATTTTTGTCACGGCCGCTCGTTGTAGCGCGCGAGGAACTGCTTCGTGCGTTCCTGCTGCGTGTCGCCAAAGACCGCCTCGGGCGCGCCCTGCTCGACGATGACACCGCCGTCCATGAAGATGACCTTGTCGGCCACGGCGCGGGCAAAGGCCATCTCGTGCGTGACGATGACCATGGTCATGTGCTCCTCGGCGAGCGCGCGGATGACCTTGAGCACCTCGCCCGTGAGCTCGGGGTCGAGCGCGGAGGTCGGCTCGTCGAAAAACAGGATCTCGGGGTTCATCTCCAGCGCACGCGCGATGGCCACGCGCTGCTGCTGGCCGCCGGAGAGCTGGCACGGATAGGCGTCGGCCTTGTCGCCGAGGCCCATCTTCTCGAGCGTCCTGCGCGCGGACGCCTCGACCTCCGCACGGTCGCGCTTCTGGACGCAGATGGGCGCGTCCATGACGTTTTTGAGCACGGAGTAGTGCGGAAAGAGATTGAACTGCTGGAAAACAAGACCGAAATAGTTGCGGATCTGCTTGAGCTCCGCCTTGTCGGCGTAGACGGCGGTGCCGTCGTCGCCGGTGCGCGCGGCGTAATGCCCGTCAAAGCAGACCTCGCCGGAGTCGATGCGCTCGAGCAACGTGGCGCAGCGCAGCAGCGTGGATTTGCCGCTGCCGCTCGGGCCGATGATGGCCACGACCTCGCCCTTTTCAACGCTCAGGCTGATGTCCTTGAGGACGTGCAGCGTCCCGTTATTAAACGATTTTTTGACGTGATTGAGTTCCAATACGCTCATGACGGCACCTCCTTATTTGTAGTAGTCCATGCGCTTTTCGATCTTGCCCATGACAAAATCGACGATGGCATTGAACACGAAGTAGAACACGCCCGCCACAAGGAACGGCATGAAGCTGGTCTGGGAGTTTGCGATCTGCTTGCCGATGGTGAACATCTCCTGATAGGAAACGGTGAAGGCCATGGAGGTGTCCTTGACGAGCGTGACGACCTCGTTGGTGATGCTGGGCATGATGCGCTTGACAACCTGCGGCAGGATGATGCGCAGGAAGGTCTGCGCCCTGGTGTAGCCCAGGACGTTCGCCGCCTCATACTGCCCCACGGGGATAGACTCGATGCCGCCGCGGTAGATCTCGGCAAAATAGGCGGCGTAGTTGATGGCGAAGGCGATAACGACAGGGATGAGCTTATTCTTGGCAACGGCCATACCGAAGAGGTAGTACGGCCCATAGGTCACGGCGAGCAGCTGCAGCATGAGCGGCGTGCCGCGCAAAACGGCGATCACGAAACGGGTCACGCCGGAGACGACCTTGTTTTTGCTCATGCGCAGGAGCGTGATGAGCATGCCGAGCGGAAGGGAGAACAGAATGGTCAGAAAGAAAATGGCGCAGGTCTTGCCGAGGCCCTCGCTCATTTTCGCAATCATCGTAAGTAAAGTCATAAAGGATCCTCAATGTTACGCACACGCTCCCGGAGGCCGCAAAAGCCTCCGGGAGACGTGATCGGATTTCTATCGTGCTTACTTGTTCAGGTAGGTCAGGTTGTTGACGATGTCGGGATACTTCGCAGCGATCTTCGCATAGGTCCCGTTTTCGACCAGCTGCTGCACCGCGCCCTCAATGGTGTCGCACAGCTCCTGATCGCCGGAGCGGAAGGCAATGCCGTACTGCTCGGCGCCCAGCTCCTCGTCGAGGATGGTGAAGCCGGCGTTTTCCTGCGCATAAGCGGTGGCCACAGGCTTGTCGACGATCACGGCGTCCACGGCGCCGCCGCCCAGCTCGGTGAAGCACTTGAGGAAGCTGTCACAGGTCGTGAGCTTGCCGAAGGTCTTGGCCAGGCTCTCGAGGTCGCCGCCCTCGGACAGGAGGGACTCGCCGGAGGTGCCCAGCTGCACGGCCACATTCTTGCCGGCCAGATCGGCGGAGGACTTGATGGTGCTGCCCTCTTTGACCATGATGACCTGCGTGTTGTCATAGTAGGGGGTGGAGAGGACATAGCCGGCGTCCTTCATGCTGTCGAGGATGGTCATGCCGGACCAGACACAGTCGCACTCTTTGGCATCGAGCTGCACCAGCTTCTGATCCCAGTTCACACCAAAGACCTGCAGGTCCCAGCCGAGCAGGTCGCAGGCGGCCTGAGCGATCTCCACGTCAAAGCCGGTGTACTTGCCGTCATCGCCCAGATAGCTGAACGGCGGGTATTCCGGGTCGACGCCCATAACAAAGGTCTTCTTTCCGTCGGCAGCGGTGTCGCCGCTGTCCTTCTGGCCGCAGGCGCACAGCGCCAGGCACATCACCAGCGCGAGCGCCAGCGAGATCACTTTGGTCATCTTTTTCATGTCGTTTCTCCTTCATCTAATTCTGAAAATTATGTTTTGCTTGTTAGCACGCTGCTATATTACCACATTAGCACGATAAAGCAAGTCTTTTTTCGCATTTTGTTGTGCGGATACTGCACAACCGTTTTAGGCGCCGCACACGCCCCGCCGCTCTTGCATTCGGGGCGCGAAACGGGTAGAATAAAAAGTTGTTGTTATTCTAATATGAATCCGGAGGGATCTCGTCATGCGTTATGACGCCGGAAGCTGTGACGTCGCCGTCGTCGGCGCGGGCCATGCGGGCATTGAGGCCGCGCTGGCCGCCGCGCGGCTGGGACTGGACACCGTCTGCTTCACCATCAATATGGACGCCATCGGCAACATGCCCTGCAACCCCGCCATCGGCGGCACGGGCAAGGGACATCTTGTGCGCGAGCTCGACGCGCTCGGCGGCGAGATGGCGCGCGCGGCCGATCAGGCCTGCATCCAGTACCGGATGCTCAACCGCGGCAAAGGGCCGGCCGTACACTCGCTGCGCGCGCAGGCCGACCGGCGGAAGTATCAGGCCGTGATGAAGCACACACTCGAGCTGCAGCCAAACCTGCGCGTCAAGCAGGCGGAGGTCGTGGCGGTCGAAACGGAGGACGGCCGCGTCAGCGCCGTCGTGACGGCGAACGGCGCCGTGTACCGCTGCCGCGCCGCCGTGCTGGCAACGGGCACGTATCTGCACGGGCGCACGATCGTGGGCGACGTGCTGCGCGAATCCGGCCCGGACGGGCTGGCAGCCGCCGGCCCGCTGGCCGAGTGCTGTAAGGCGCTGGGGCTGCGCATGCGCCGGTTCAAGACCGGCACGCCGCCGCGCGTGAACGCGCGCACGGTGGACTTCTCGCGCATGGAGCTGCAGCCGGGCGACGCGGAGATCGAACCGTTCTCGTTTTCCACCGCGCACCCGGTCGAAAACAAGGCCGTGTGCTACCTGACCTATACCAACGAGCGCACGCATGCCATCATCCGCGCAAACCTTGACCGCAGCCCGATCTACTCCGGCGTGATCGAGGGCATCGGCCCGCGCTACTGCCCGTCCATCGAGACGAAGATCATGACCTTCCCCGACAAGCCGCGGCACCAGCTATTCATCGAGCCGATGGGGCTGGACACGGAAGAGCTCTATATCCAGGGCTTCTCCTCCTCCCTGCCGGAGGACGTGCAGATCGCGATGCTGCACACGCTGCCCGGGCTCGAGCACGCGGAGATGACCCGCTGCGCCTACGCGATCGAGTATGACTGCGTGGACCCGACAGAGCTGCTGCCGACGCTCGAGGCCAAGAAGGTGCCCGGTCTCTACGGCGCGGGGCAGTTCAACGGCTCGTCCGGCTATGAGGAGGCGGCCGTGCAGGGCTTCGTCGCGGGCGTGAACGCGGCGCTGAAGCTGCTGGGCCGCGAGCCCATGATCCTCCGCCGCTCGGACGGATACATCGGCACGCTCGTGGACGATCTCGTGACCAAGGGCACGAACGAACCGTACCGCATCATGACCTCCCGCTCGGAGTACCGCCTGCTGCACCGGCAGGACAACGCCGACGAGCGCCTGAGCGCCATCGGCCACCGCATCGGGCTGGTATCGGACGAACGCTTTGCCGCCGTGCAGGAAAAATACCGCCTGGTGGACGCCGAGTGCGCCCGGCTGGAGAAAACGCACCTCGCCCCGTCGGATGCCCTCGCCGCGATGCTCACCGCGCGCGGCACCGCGCCGACGAGCTCGGGCGTGAGTCTGGCCGACCTCCTGCGCCGGCCGCAGATCACGTATGCCGACCTCGCGCCGTTTGACCCCGCGCGGCCGGAGCTGCCGCACGTCGTGACCGAGCAGGCGGAGATCCGGCTCAAGTACGCGGGCTACATCCAGCGTCAGCTGCGGCAGGTGGCGGAGTTCACCCGGCTCGAGGAGCGGCTGCTGCCGCCGGACCTCGACTACCGGCAGGTGTCCTGCCTGCGGCTCGAGGCGCGGCAGAAGCTCAGCGACATCCGCCCCGCCAGCCTCGGCCAGGCCAGCCGCATCTCCGGCGTCTCCCCCGCCGACATCGCGACGCTCATGGTCTATCTCGAGAGCCGCGAGGGGCAGAAATAAATAGAGCAGTTCCCGGACGGCGCAACGCCGTCCGGGAACTTTTTATACCGAAATGCATCTTACCCCTTGACAGATGCGCCGGCGCATGGTAACTTAACTGTACCAACACGGTTAATACAGTTAGTACGCTACAGAAAGTTGGTGTTGCACTACGATCTCGATCAATTACCGCGATTCCCGGCCGATCTATGAACAGGTGCGCGACGGGCTGCGCCGGCTGATCGTGTCCGGCTCGCTGCCGCTGGGCGAAAAGCTGCCCTCGGTGCGCGAGCTGTCCACGCAGCTGACCATCAACCCCAACACGATCCAGCGCGCCTACCGCGAGCTGGAAACGGAAGGCTACATCTGCTCCGTCGCCGGGCGCGGCAGCTACGTCTGCGCCCAGATCCCGGACGATCCCGCGCGGCAGGTCGCCCTGCTGCAGCAGTTCGACACGGCCGTGCAGGAGCTGCTGTACCTCGGCATGCGCAGTGAGGAGCTGCGCCGCCGCATCCCCGAAGGAGGAACGAACCATGATTGAAGTCAAAGACGTCGTCAAAACGTTTGACGGCTTCCGCGCGCTCGACGGCGTGACCATGACCGTGCCGCGCGGCGCGGTGTACGGCCTCGTCGGGCCGAACGGCGCGGGCAAGTCCACGCTCATCCGCCACCTGACGGGCATCTACCGCCCGGACAGCGGCGTGATCGACATCGACGGCCAGCCCGTGTACGAAAACCCGGCCGTCAAGGCGCGCATCGCCTACATCCCGGACGACGTGTTCTATTTCCCGCAGGCGACGATCCCGGACATGATGCGCTACTACCGCGGCATCTACCCGAAGTTTGACGCCGAACGCTATCAGAAGCTCGGCGAGGTGTTTCAGCTCGATCCGAAGCGGCAGATCCGCCGCCTGTCCAAGGGCATGCAGAAGCAGGCCGCGTTCTGGCTGGCGATGAGCCTGCGGCCGGACGTGCTCATCCTCGACGAGCCGGTCGACGGGCTCGATCCCGTCATGCGCCGCCAGGTCTGGAACCTCGTGCTGGCCGACGTGGCCGAAAACGGCACGACCGTGCTCATCTCGTCGCACAATCTGCGCGAGCTTGAGGATGTGTGCGACCACGTGGGCATCATGAACGGCGGCAAGGTCCTGCTCGAGCACCCGCTCGCGGAGCTGCAGGCCAACATCGTCAAGGTGCTCGTGGCCCTGCCGGACGGCACAGAGCTGCCCGAGGGGCTCGACATCCTGCACCAGAGCAGTCAGGGCCACCTGTACACGCTCATCGTGCACGGTGACGCCGCCGAGGTCACGAACCGGCTGTCCACCGCGCAGCCGCAGTACCTCGATGTGGTGCCGCTGACGCTCGAGGAGATCTTTATTTATGAACTGGGAGGTGCGGACTATGCCGTCAAAGACATCCTTCTGTAACGGGACGGAATTTCGCAAGTGCCTGTCGCGCTGGTGGCCGCTGTGGGTCATCTACGGCGTCATTCTGTTCATCATGCTGCCGGGTGCGCTGCTCAACGCGCGCTCGACGATACCGTATGTGTCGACCGGGCAGATCAGCTACCTCTCGAACGTCATTCTCTCCGAGACGCAGATGCTGCTGCCGCTGACAGCGTTTTGCGCGGGCCTGCTCGCAGCCGCCGCCATGTTCGGCTATCTGTACACGCCGCGCAGCGCGGGGCTGGCCGCCTCCCTGCCGATCCGGCGCGGGTGCATGTTCCGCACGCATCTGCTGGCGGGCCTTGTGATGCTGCTGTCAGCCGAGGCCGTGATCTTCGGTCTCGCCGTGCTCATCGAGGCGACGCGTTTCGAACTCGTCATCGAGCCGCTGCTCATCTGGCTGGGCATACTCGCGCTCGAGACGGTCGTGTTCTACGGCATCGCCGTGCTGTGCGCCATGTTCACCGGCCATGTGGTCATGCTGCCGTGCCTGTACCTGCTCGTAAACTTCATCGCCGTGGGCTTCCAGCTGCTCATCAAATCCGTGCTCTACATGTTCGTGTACGGCATGTCGGGCATGGTGGATCTGCCGGTCGACTGGCTCTCCCCGCTGGTGCTGTTCATGCGGCGCACAAGTGTCGGTCACGCCGATCTGGTGCGTCCGATCAGCGGCACGGGGGCGGAGGTCGCCATTGCCAACTTCTCCGGCTGGATCTATCCGCTCGTCTGGGCGGTGTTCGCGCTGCTGCTGCTCGTGTGCGCAGGTCAGCTCTACCGGCGCCGCCGCATGGAGAGCGCGGGCGACACCGTCGCCATCCCGGTGCTCAAGCCGGTGCTGAAGTACATCGTGGCGCTCTTCGCCGGTCTGGCAATGCCGGTCGGCGTGTACGGCATGCTGCTCAACGTGCCGGCCTACCGGACGCAACTGGCGCCGTTTCTGCTGCTGACCGTTCTTGGCGCGGCGCTCGGCTTTGTCATCAGCGAGATGGTCATCCGCAAGTCCCTGCGCATCCCGCGCACGGTCTGGCGCGGCTGCGCGGTCACGGCGGCCGTGTGCTGCCTCGTCGTGGTCGGCGCGAAGTGCGACCTCACGGGCTACGCCCGCCGCATCCCGGATACCGCGCAGGTCAAAAGCGCGCGCATCATCTGCAACAGTTACAACACCGCGCTCACCGAGGCGGAGAACATTCAGGCCGTGGAGGACATCCACCGCGCCGTCGTGGCGGAGCGTGAAAAGATCACGGATGACACCAGCATCACCAGTCTGCAGCTGACCTATAAGCTCTCGAACGGCAAGGTGCTGATGCGCGAATATACGCTCCCCGACACGAGCACGCGTCTGGCGCAGATCGAGCAGGTGCTCAACTGCGACGAAGCGCGCACCACGCGCAACACGCCGGCGCTGGCCGTGACGCTCGAGCACCTCACCTACACAAACATCGGCTATGAGACCGAAAGCGGCGACTACCTCTACGTGGAGCTCACGGCCGAGCAGGCGCTCGACCTGTACGAAAACGCCATCGTGCCCGACTGCGCGGATGGCACCATGGGCCGCGCCTGGCTGACCGACAGCGGCACGCGGCAGAGCACGGCCTACGCCGTGACCATCGGTTATCAGCTCAGCCAGTACGACCCGGCAACAGGCGAAACGACCTACGCCGACGTCGACTACACCCCGCTGACCGATTCCACGCGCACGCTCGCATGGCTGCGCGCGCACGGTATCGAGCCGCTGCTCGAGGGTGACTCGATCAAGTACGGCGGCGATGCCGACACGCAGCCGGCCATCAACACCTATGAAACGACCGACAGCAGCTTCGGCCGGTAACACCCGCAAAGCCTACCGCCCGCACATCTGACGATGTGTGGGCGGTTTTTTGCCGCGCGTTCATAAATCAGACGCAGTGTTCACAAATGCTTTCTGGAATATTCGAAAAATCTTCTCCCTTTGTTCATGCGCGTGTTACAAATATCGACTACGATATAGACACTTCAAAAACAACACAGCCGGGAGGCAGATAACATGAACGACGCTTCCAATTTCCCCGAAAACGAACAGTCGGAAGCCGAAAACACTTCCACACAGGCAGCCGCCGAGAACACCGCCGCGCAGGACCGCGTGTGCCCGCAGTGCGGCGCGGCGCTCGAGCCGGGCGCGAGCTTCTGCACGAGCTGCGGCGCAAAGATCGACGGCAGCGAGGACGTGACGTATCACATCGTCCACCCCGAGGCCGAGCGCAGCTACGAGGACGCAAATTTCCACCCCAGCGACGACGCGGGCAGTACCCCGCCGCGCTACTACACGCCGAATGACGACGCCTGGGCCGAGAAGCCCAAGCACAAGCACCACCCGAGAAAGCCCAAGACCGTGCGCACGCCGGAGCAGAAGCGGCTCATCACGCGCATCGCGTGCCTGTGCCTCGTGTGCGCGCTGCTCGGCGGCCTCGGCGGCGGCGCGATCGCAGGCCTCATCACGCGCTCCGGCAGGACCGGCAGCAGCTCCGCCGCGAGTTCCGGCGGCACGCTCGTGACGCAGCCGGTCAGCTCCGACCCGAGCTCCGCCTCGGCCATCTACAGCCAGGCGTGCAAGCAGGTCGTCGCTATCACGACGGAAGTGACCTACACCAACTACTTCGGCCAGACGAGCTCGCAGGCGAGCTGCGGCAGCGGCTTTTTCATCACGGATGACGGCTACGTGCTCACGAACTACCATGTCATCTCCACCGCGCACCAGTACGGCTACGCCGTGTCCGTGCTCACCTACGACGGTACGACCTATCAGGCGACCATCGTCGGCGTGGACGAGGACAACGACATTGCCCTGCTCAAGGTCGACGCCACCGGCGTGACGCCCGTCACCTTCGGCGACAGCGACAGCATGACCGTCGGCGACACGGTCTACGCCGTGGGCAACCCGCTCGGCGAGCTGGAGTTCACCATGACGAGCGGCATGATCAGCGCGCTCGACCGCACCATCACCACCTCCGACGGCACCGACAACGGCATCAACATGTTCCAGATCGACGCTGCTGTCAACGCCGGCAACTCCGGCGGTCCGGTGTACAACACCTCCGGTCAGGTCATCGGCATCGTGACCGCGAAATACAGCTCCTCCGGCGTGGAGGGTCTGGGCTTCGCCATCCCGGTCAATGACGCCGTGGCCATCGCAAACGACCTGATGAAAAACGGCACCGTGACCGACCGGGCCCAACTCGGCATCACGCTGCAGACCATCCCGGACAGCGCCGCGCAGTACTACAACATGCCCAGCGGCGCGTATGTCAACGCCGTCAACAGCGGCAGCTGCGCCGAGAAGGCCGGTCTGAAGGCTGGCGATATCATCACCGCCATCGACGACACGGCCGTCTCCTCCGGCGACGCGCTGCGCAGTGCCCTGCGCGGCTACTCTGCCGGCGAGAGCGCCACGCTGACCGTCTCGCGCAACGGCGAGACGCTGACGCTGACCGTCACGTTCGACCGCGCCAGCGACAGCACGAAGTAAGCGCGCACGCCTTCTCTATCGTCCATCGGCGGCGGGTAACCGCCCCGCCGCCGCAAACTTACCAATCCTCTTTTTTCTTTCTCCCA
>CAKTNQ010000023.1:0-25232 GCA_934589185.1 uncultured Oscillospiraceae bacterium
CCGCCATAGGTCGGCATGGCGCCGTAGTTCACCTTTTCGGTCTTGAGCACGGTGCCGTCATCGTTTTTCCAGGTCACGGTGCCCTGATAGGCCTTGGGATTCACCATGCGTCCCTGTGCGTCGAACTGGTAATTGCCCTTCGGCATCAGGCCGTTGGGCGTCTCGACCCAGTACGTGCCGTTTTTGACCATGGCGCCCAAGGTCTCGAACTTGAAGTAATAATAGTACCCATCCACATAGCGCAGGCCGGGCTCGGTATTCTTAATGCCGTTTTCCACCCAATAGGTGCTGCCGTTCCAGTCATAGAAGCCGTTGACATGCTCCTGCCAGACGCCGTTGCTATCGAAGGCGTAGATCACGTTTTTGCCGCCCTCATTCATGCCGTAAAAGCCCGTGGCGGCATATTCGCTGGAGCGGAAATAATACCGGTTGCCGTCAACCGTGTACCACTGCTGCGTGGCCCAGGAGCCGGCCCACATATACTTCGTACCATTGGCATTGTGAATCAGGTCGCCGCGAACCAGAATGTGATCCCGGAACGTGTAGTGATAGCCGCCGACGGTCTGCTCTCCATCCAGCGCAGCATAGCTCCAAGTGTTGAAGAAATAGTTTTCGACCCGGCCGCCTGGATAGGAGATGGCCTTCCATCCGGTAATGCGCCTGCCGTTTTCGGCAAAGTAGAGATTGCCGTTGAGCGTAAACAGGCCGCTGATCTTGCCCTTGGACGCACCGTCGTCACCCAGATCATAGAAATAGTTGCCGCTCTCGCCGGAAACATTGCTGGGCAGCTCGTGGATACCGGTGAGCCGCTCGTTGTTCTGATAGTAGAACCACTTACCGTCCTCCTGCGCCCAGCCCTGCTTGACGGTCTTGTCCAGAAGATACGTATCGGTAAAGGAGCGGAGATTGTCCTCGTAGAAATGCGCACCGCGCTCCCACGAGCCGTTATACTTGTACTTATCGCTCTGGTAGGGGTAAATGCCGTATGTCTGCTGTGCTTCCTCATTGCTCGCAATGCTGTAGATCGCGTTGGAGCGCAGATAGATGTCATAACTGAGCTTGCCGCTGACGGCGATCGTCAGTCGGTCATTTTCCCAGGCAGCCCGATTTGTGGGGATCAGCTTCAGGCCGCTGAGGATGCACAGGGAGTTGGCCGTGGCCGGATCAATGGCCTGGGTTTGATTTTTGAAATTGCAGATCAGGGTCAGGGTATTTGTCGCCTTGTCCACCTCGCAGGAGGTCAGGTCAAAATACTCGTTGACCAGCTTCATGTTCGAAGTGTCGATGGTGATCCCAGCGGGGATCTGAAGCTGGATCTTCACCTGCGTGTGCTGGCTGACGCGTTCGGCCAACTGCAGCAGGAAATCCCACGCCGTGGCGCTGCTGTCGTCGCCGCCGGGCAGGAGTGCCATGAGGGGCTTGAGCTTCTCGGGGATGGGGATCTGCTTCATATCGACGCCGAAGGTATACGTGGTGTCCATTGAGACGCCGGGCTTATCAATATAGTAAACATTGTCGCCGCGGGTGCTGGAATTGGACACCTCGCGGTTCCATGCCAGCATCCGGTCGCCGCCGGTGACGTTATCAAAGTCGAAGGTCGCCTCGCCCGCCTTATACAGGTATACGGCAATCGTCACGGCACCGGTCAGATCCGGCTGGCCATTTTTCATGAGCGCCGCGCCAATGGTCACGGAGCGGATGCCGGAGCTCTCATTGCCGGTGAAGGTCAGGCCGCTGATCGTTCCGGCCGTACTCTCCGCAACGGCTTGACCGTTCTCTACGAAGCCCAGCGACACGTCGGCCGTGTTCACTGCCACACGGTTGCCATTGTACAGCGCCGTCAGCGGCAGTTCCACAGGCACGCCGTATATGGCGCTGATGCTCTCCTTGCCAAACTTCAACGCGGTGGGCACCACGACGTGCAGCGTCTTGCTGCCCAGCACCTTGCCGTTGGCCACAGCCTGCACCTGCACATCGCCCACAGCGGATGCGGTGAACACACCGTCGCTGACAGAGCCAATGCTGCTGTCGGTCACCCGGAGGGTCGTCCCCTCCGGCAGTGCCGCGGCGTTGCCGGAGGCGCTGACGCCGCTTACGGTAACGGGCAGGGCCGTGCCCACGGTGAGATAGTCATAGTCCGCCGAAACGATGGCGTGGTCAAACTCGTTGGAGGGCTTGGCCGTCGATACCACCATCAGCGAGGAGCTGACGGAACGGGCATAGCCGTCGGAGGGACGGTTCACGACAGACAGATCGTCGTCGCCCTCCTCCTTTGCCACGAACGTGGTAGAGCCGCCGCCGTCAAGATTCACGGCCACAACGCACCCGGCGTCGAGCATGACCTGAGCAATCTCAATGGCGCTGCCGCCGGCAGACACTGGCTCCTGACGGCCGTCCATGACCATCAGCACCACGCGGTTGTCCGCCGTGATGCCCACGCAGGTACGGGAGGCACGGCTGTTATAATAATCGCCGCTGTCTCCGACGACCAGTTTGCCGTCCTTCACCAGCAGGATGCTGGCACCTACGGCCTCTGCAATGTCGTTTTTACGAGCGGCGTAATCCGAGGGGCCGCCGATGATGGGGGTGCCGTCCTTGAGGATGGCGAAGAAATTTTCACTGCCCGCGCCGTGGTACTCAACACCTTCCATGACCAGCGCACCGGAGGGAGCACCGTTGGTCATGTTGTAGAAGTCGGCGTTCACGCCCACCACAGGCGTGTAGTTGGGGATATACAGATCCGCGTTCTCCGGGTCGGAGTGACGCGCCTTGGCGGAGTCCATCTGATCCTGCACGCGCGCCATGCCCCAAGGTGTGCCCATATTGTCCTTGTAGTTGGCATAGATAGCCACGTCACTGCGGGTCACGTCCGCCGTCGCAATGTAATACACCAGCGTCTTGCCGTCTGCGGCCGTGGCGCTGCGCAGCGTCTGGGTAACGCCGGGTGCCAGCGTGGAGGTCTCGCTGGAATACACGGAATAGTATTGGTTGCTGGGCTTGTCGGTGATGGTGCCCGTCAGCGCATACAGGTAGTCGGCAAAGGCATAGCAGCAGGCCGTGCGCAGGTCGTCCACATCCGTCAGTCCGCGGCTGCTTTCCAGCGCGGCAATGGCGGTGTTGCTCTTGTAAGCGGACAGCACGGCGGCGCGAAGCTCCTCCTTGGTGCCGGCGCCGGGGAAACGGCTGCGCAGCAGGAAGTCCGCGCGGAACTGATCCGTCAGGCTGCTGTTGAAGTAGTTGGTCATGACGGCGCTGATGGTCTTGCCGCCCGTCAGGTTCTGCACGATGTAATAAGCGTCCAGATCACCGTACAGATCCAGCATGCCGAAGCTGTGCACATCGTCATCCTCGGACGGATCGTCGTAGCCCAGGTGCTTGCCGTCGGTGCGCAGCTCATTGGCCATCTCCTCCACGGTGGTGGACGTGATGTGGCTGTACTTCTGGGTATAGTCCACGAGGTCACAGATGTCGCCGCCCCAGCCGCCAAGGTCTCCGTTGGTCACGGCGGCGGAAGCGTTTGTCTGCATGGTGTGATAGGTGATATCCATGCAGCCGAACATGTGCACAAAGTCCACCTTGTCGCCGTTGGGCAGGGTGAATTCCTGCAGGCTGCGCAGCGCGGCAGCGCTGGTGCCATTGGCCGCATCCTGCTGCGTCACATAGGCAGTGAAATCTGCCTTTTCCTCGCCGGCCAGCATGGTCCAGGTGCCGCCGGTGTATTTGTCCACGCCGCAGCGGATGTAGTTAATGACCAGACCCACAGCGTCCTCGCCCGTGTGCTCGCGGGCATAGGTCTGTGCATAGCCCTCCAGCACCTTCAGGTTGGCTAGGAACGACGCGTAGTCCGACACATCCCGCGCCGGCTGCACCTGCGCCGTGTCGGCCATGGTGACATCAGTCAGGCCGTCATCAGCGGCGGAGTCGGCATACGCCGTTTCATCGGCGACATTCTCTGCCGTTACGGCAAAGGCCGCCGGAGCCAGCGCGCTGAGCAGCATAACCAGCACCAGCAGGCCCGCCAGCCATTTCTTACACATTCTCATCGTTTCTGTCTCCCCCTTATATCATTTCAATTGATCGATCAGATCGTTCACACCATCGCGCATGGCATACAGCTGATCCGGCAGCTCTTCCTCGGGCAGGGGATCCATGCTGACAAACACATCCCGCCGGACGCCCTGCGAGTCAGTCAGTGTCCCGACCGCGCTGGGGTCACCGGCGCTGTCGACGATCTCTACCCGAAACAGCGGGTATGTCTGTCCGTCAATATCCGCAGTAAAGGCGGCAATCTCCGTGCTGCCGCTGGAGCTATGCTCCACCTGAAGGCTTTCTCCCCATTGGTCGGAAAAACAGAGATCTCCATAGCGGGTGGAGATGGTCATCAGTGTGACCGGATCGCTGTCACCGGCGGCCGGCGTTTCCTGCGCGGACGCAGGCGTCTTTGTGCAGCTTGCCGCCAGCAGCACCGCGCACACCCCCGCCAATACGGCGGCTATGCGCCGCTTCCCATGTTGCTTCATGTTCTCGCTCTCCCCTCTCGTTATCTGGCGCCGTCGTGCCGGAACACCACGCGCACGGTTCCCAGCAGACACCGGATGTCAAACATCACGGAGCGGTGACGGATGTATTCCATATCAAACAGGATCTTTTCCTCCGGCAGCAGCTCATAGCCGCCATTGATCTGCGCCCAGCCGGTAATGCCGGGCGTGACCTGCAGCCGCTGGCTGAAGCCGCGGATATATCTCTCAAACTCCTGATAGAAACAGGCCCGTTCGGGCCGAGGACCCACCAGACTCATTTCCCCGCGCAGCACGTTCACCAGCTGGGGCAGCTCATCAATATGCCCGCGCCGCAGCAGGCGGCCCAACTTGGTACAGCGGACATCGTGAGCGCGCGCCCACTGAGGTCCGTCCCGCTCTGCATCCATCTGCATGGTGCGGTATTTATAAATGACAAAGGGCTTACCGCCCTTGCCCAGCCGCTCCTGCCGAAATATCGCCGGCCCCGGTGAATCAGACCGGATCACCGGCATCAGCAGCAGCATGGGGATCCCAAGTATCAGCAGCGCCAGCGCAGACACCACCACATCAAAAAGCCGCTTCACCGCCTGATATACAGGCTTTTCCACAACGGCAGATTGTTCGACCTGATAAATCTCCCGAGCGCCGTCTTGCACGACCTGCTCCATCGGCCGCATGTCTCCTTCCTATCTCTCTCCCAATCAGATCTCAGCGCACAGCAGCGAGGCTGCCAGCGTGTCGATCCGCTCCAGCACGCCATCCCCCAGATGGCTGCGTATATATGCCGCCGCAGAACCGATCCGCGGCGGTCGGTGCTCCATTCCGTGACAGTCCGAGCCCAAAAGCTGCACCTGACCGTCCCGCAGCAGGTGCAGAGCCCGGCGTCTGCTGCGCAGCGCGAGGAAAAAATCCGCATTGCTCTGCAGCAGCACCATGCTCTGCAGTACGTGATCCCACACATCCCGACTCTGGAACGGCATATACCGCTCCACGTGCGCCAGCACCACGCGCATGTCGCCCCGATCGGCCAGCTCCAGCAGATCGCCGAGCATCCGCCGACTCCACGGCTCAAAGGGCATCTCCAGCAGCAGCGTGTTCGTTCCCTCCATGCACAGGAGCGGCAGCTCATCGTTGCGGCACAGGCCCTCAAAATAGTAGACCTCCGCCCCAAGAGTCAGCTCCGGCATCCCCGGCTCTAGAACCGGCTGCAGGCGCTCCCACGCCTCTTTCCGGCGGCGCAGAAACCGGTCAGGACTGTTTTCGCCGGCGTAAAAATGCGGCGTGGCAGCAGCCAGTGTGACGCCCTGCGCAGCCAGCGCACGCAGCATCCGGGCACTCTCCTCCGGGCTGCGGCTGCCGTCATCCATACCCGGCAGCACGTGTGTGTGCAGGTCGATCATTTCGTTTCGGCCTTTGTCTGGCCGCCGGCGTGCTTATGCTCCCTGTCCGGAGACGCCCCCCGGCGTTCCGCATCCTTGTCCAGCACGCTGTCGGTAAACCGGGGATTGTGAGACGCTTTTCTACCGTATGCATAGCCGTAATCGTGACCGCGACCGTGCTTGCCATAACCGTAGCCATAGCCGTACTTGCGGTAGCCATAGCTCTTTTTCCCGGTCTGGCTGTACGTCATCACAAAGCCCAGGATCTTCACATCAAGGTATTGCAGCCGCCGCACAGCGTCGGCAATGGCGCGGCGGTCACCGTAATCCTGACGCACCACCATGATCATGCCCTGCACCAGCCTGGAGATGACCAGACCGTCGGCCACGACGTTCACCGGCGGCAGGTCAAAGATGATAAAGTCATAAAACTGCCGAAGAATATCCAGCAGGCGCCCCATTTGATTGGAGCCAAGCAGCTCCATGGGATTGGGCGGGATGCTTCCAGCAGCGATAATGCGCAGATTATCCAGCATACCGCTGGGCTGCACCACATCATTCAAAGTGCACAGGCCCGCCAGCAGATCCGACAGGCCCAGATTCGGCCGCAGCCCCAGGCACCTGGCCACGTTGGGCAGGCGCATATCCGCCTCGATCAACAGCACCCGCTGTCCGGTCTCGGCGATGGTATAGGCCGTATTCATGGAGGTCGTGCTCTTTCCCTCGCCCTGCAGGGCGCTGGTCACGCCAACGACACGGCATCCGCCGCTGTCAGGCAGTGCGAACATCAGGTTCGTGCGCAGCAGCTTATACGCCTCCGCCGCGGCGAAACTCAAATGGTCACCCAACAGCTTCCGCTGCTGGGAACGGGTCATAGGCACCTCTCGCTTACCGATCTTACTCATTTCTTCGTGCCCTCCTCCTGCTTTGGGGCTCCGTAGTAGCCATAGCTGCCGCCGTAACCGGCGGAGGAGCTGGAAGTCAGCTCCGGGATCACCGCCAGAACGGGAATGGTGTGGTACATCTGCAGCAGGCTGTCCTCATCGTGGATCCGGTCATCGAACAGCTCGCGCAGGATCACGTAGGCGGCGCTGACCACAAAACCCACCAGCGCGCCAAGCATCGTGTACAGCGAAAAACTTGGAGACGCCTTTTTCGAGGGGGTCACGGCATTGTCCACCACGCGCACGGAGGTACCCTCCACCACGGAAGCGATCCGGGTCGGCAGCACCTGCGTCACAGTGTTCACGAGGCGCTGCGCTTCCTCGGGGTCAGCGCTGGTGACGGTGACCTCAAACACCTCGGTGGAATTCACCGCCGTAGCGGAGACCATGTGCTTGAGCTCATCATAGGAATAGTTGACATTGGCCTTGTCGGCCACCTCTTCCAGCGTCGCCCGGGTATTGAGAATGACTACATAGGTATCCACAAGGCTCTGAGCCGCCGACAGGTCGGAGGAACTGATCGTATCTTTTCCGCCGCTGGGCAGCGAGTTGTTGTTCACATACATCATGACCCCGGCCTTGTACATGGGCGTGACGCAAAAGCGCGCGATGCAAAAGCCCGCCGCGCCGCACAACAAGACCGCCAAGATCACCAGCCACATCCGTTTCCACAGCGCCTTGAGCAGCGTCAGCAGGCCGATCTGCATTGTTCCTTCTTCCTGTTTCATGAAATCGCGTGTCCTTTCCCGGCAGCCGGCTGGCAGCCTCCAATTTCCGATGCTATGTCAAAGGCGCTGCTGCATCCCGGCCGCACCGCAGCCGTCTCGCAGCGTTCCCAATTGCAACGAATGCACAATCATCCATAATCATCTATAATGCTGTCTAATTTTAGCATATTCCGCAATTTGATGCAACCGCTTTCCCTGCAAATTATGAAGTTTTTTGTACACGACGGACGTGAGCGCACACCGGATATTCCGATTCCCGCACCGCACGGCAGCCGGCGCCGGACGCCGCCTCATATTCCCCGCAGAAATTCATATACTGAATTACGCAAATATGGGGAGTGGTGTAAGTGCACACGGACATGGAAGCGCGCGCATGCGATCTTGCGGAATATCTTCTCGCCAACAATACCACCGTCCGCGCCGCCGCCAAACAATTCGGCGTTTCAAAATCGACCGTCCACAAGGACCTGACGGAGCGGCTGGAGAAGATCAACCCCGCGCTCTATCAGCAGGTCCGGCAGCTGCTGGACCGCAACAAGGCGGAGCGGCACATCCGCGGCGGCATGGCGACGCGGCGAAAATACAAAGGTACATAAACCGGCGCGCGGCCTCCCGGATGGGCGGCCGCGCTGCGCATATTTCTCACAAAAACGGAAACGCTACCGTCGAAGGTGATTGCTTGAAATCCAAACGAATCGGACCTCAGACCGTGCAGTTTACCGCCCCGCCCGTGATCCTCGCCTCCGCCAGCGTCGTGGGTAAAAAGGAGGGCGAGGGACCGCTGCGCGACCGCTTTGACAGCGTCAGTCAGGACACATATTTCGGCACGAAGAGCTGGGAGCAGGCCGAGAGCGCCATGCTGCGGCAGTGCTTCGACCTCGTGTGCCAAAAAGCCGGGCTGCAGCCGGAACAGCTCGACTATGTGCTCTCCGGTGACCTGCTCAACCAGTGCGTGGGCTCGGCCTACGCCATGCGCGACATCGGCGTGCCGTATCTGGGGCTGTACGGTGCGTGCTCGACGATGGCGGAATCGCTCAGTCTGGCCGCCATGCTCATCGATGGCGGCTATGCCGAGCACGCCGCCGCGCTCACGAGCTCGCACTTCTGCTCTGCCGAGCGGCAGTACCGGTTCCCGCTGGAATATGGCGGCGTGCGCACGCCGACTGCGCAATGGACCGTCACCGGCTCCGGCGCGCTCATTCTCGGCGCGGCCGGAAACGGGCCGCGCGTGACGATGGTGACGACCGGCAAGATCGCCGACGCAGGCATCACGGACGCAAACAACATGGGCGCGGCCATGGCGCCCGCCGCCTATGAGACGCTTAAGGCGCACTTTGCCGACACCGGCCGCACGCCGGACTACTACGACCTGATCGTGACCGGCGACCTCGGCAAAATCGGACACGCCGTCGTGACACGGCTGTTTCAGGACGACGGCATTGACCTCGATGGGCTCTACACCGACTGCGGACTGCTGATCTATGATCTGGAGGGGCAGGACGTGCACGCGGGTGGCTCCGGCTGCGGATGCAGCGCATCCGTGCTCGCGGGGCATCTGATGAAGCTGCTGGAGGGCGGCCAGATCCGGCGGCTGCTGTTTGCGGCGACCGGCGCGCTCATGTCGCCCACCGCGTCCATGCAGGGCGAGAGCATCCCCGGAATCTGCCACGCCGTGGCGATCGAAACGCAGGTGAACACATGATCCTTGGCTATGTAAAAGCATTTTTGATCGGCGCAGTGCTGTGTATGATCGGTCAGGTGCTGATCGACAAGACGAAGCTGACCCCGGCGCGCATCCTGACGCTGTACGTGGTGGCGGGCGTGGTGCTCGGCGCGGTTGGCATCTATGGGCCGTTCGCCAAATGGGCCGGCGCGGGGGCGACCGTGCCGCTGACCGGTTTCGGCAATCTGCTGGCAAAAGGCGTACACGATGCCGTGGCCGAAAAGGGCATACTCGGCGCGTTTACAGGCGGCTTCACGGCCGGCGCTGCCGGAATCTGCGCGGCTATTTTCTTTGGTCTGCTCGTGGCAATGTGTTTTAAGTCCAAAGACAAGCAATAAAAAAAGAACCGATCCGAAGATCGGTTCTTTTTTCGTTATGGGTAAGCTCAGCCTCTTGCAGCGGCTTCGCCGGCCTCGAGCGCCTTCATGTTGCCCTCGAGGAACTTGGCCTTTCTCTCGCCAAGCTCGATGCGGATCGCTTCGCCAAGGATCTCGTTGGAGACGACCGGAGCCTTCTCCATCAGAGCGCCGAGGATCGCAACGTTCGCGCCCTTCGGGTTGCCGACGGACTCGGCAATGCCGTTGGCGTCGCAGTAGACGACCTGGATGTCATCACGCTCGGCCTTGCGGTCGATGATGGAGCTGTTGATGACGAGGACGCCGCCCGGCTTGACGTGGCTCTCGAACTTGTCCAGAGACGGACGGTTCATCGCCACAACGCAGTCAGCCATGTCGACCAGCGGGGATGCGACCGGATCGTCGGAGACGATGACGGAGCAGTTCGCCGTGCCGCCGCGCATCTCGGGGCCGTAAGAGGGCAGCCAGGAGACATGCTTGCCGTCGAGCATGCAGGCCATAGCCAGGAACTTACCGATCAGGAGCATGCCCTGACCGCCAAAGCCAGCAAAAATGTATTCTTTCTTCATGTTATTCAGCCCCCTTGTCCTTCTTAACGCCGAGCGGGTAGTACGGAATCATGTTCTCTTCCAGCCACTCCATCGCCTTGATCGGGCTCAGGCCCCAGTTCGTCGGGCAGGCGGACAGGACTTCGACCATCGTGAAGCCCTTGCCTTCCATCTGATAATGGAACGCCTTGGAAATGGCCTTCTTCGCCTTAACGATGTTCGGGGTGTTGTTGACGGCGACGCGCTCGATGTAGTAGGAGCACGGCACTTCCGCGAGCATCTCGGAGACCTTCAGAGGTGCGCCGCACCAGTCCTCATCACGGCCGTAGGGGCTCGTGGTGGTCTTCTGGCCAACCAGCGTGGTCGGGGCCATCTGGCCGCCGGTCATGCCGTAGATTGCGTTGTTGACAAAGATCGTGGAGATCTTCTCGCCGCGGTGCGCAGCGTGAACGATCTCAGCGGTGCCGATGGAGGCCAGGTCGCCGTCGCCCTGATAGGTGAAGACGAGGGTGTCCTTGCCGACGACGCGCTTGGCGCCGGTGGCGACTGCGGGTGCACGGCCGTGGGCGGCTTCGTACATATCGCAGTTGAAGTAATCATAAGCAAAAACGGAGCAGCCGACCGGCGCGACGCCGATGACCTTGCCGTCCAGATTCATCTCATCAATGACCTCAGCGACCAGGCGGTGGATAATGCCATGGTTGCAGCCCGGGCAGTAGTGGAACTGCTTGTCCGTGAGGAGCTTGGTCTTTTCAAAAACAACAGACATTTACTTGCCCTCCTTCATGCTGATAATCTTCGCGACGATCTCTTCGGTGGTCGGCATCTGGCTGCCGAGGTGGCCGAAGAAGTCGATCGGCTTTGCGCCGTTGATCGCGATCTTGACATCCTCAAGCATCTGGCCCTCGTTGAGCTCGACGTCGAGAACAGCCTTCACGCCCGGAAGCTCGGCAGCCTTCTTGACCGCGTCGTACGGGAACGGCCAGACAGTGATCGGGCGAACCAGACCAACGTTGATGCCCTGCTCCTTGAGCTCGGCAATGGCGGACTTGGCGATACGCGCAACCGTGCCGAAAGCGGTGATGACATACTCAGCACCCTCGAGGTTGTACTCTTCCCACTGCTGCTCGTTGGCAGTGATCTCACGATAGCAGGCCTGCAGCTCGTCGTTGTGGACGGACAGGGTCTCGGTATCGATGTAGATGGAGTTGATGACGCCGCGCTTGGCCGGATCGTCGCCCGGTTTCCAGCCGGTGCAAGCCCAGGGCTTCTTCTCGGGATCGATCTTGTAGTCGACCATCTCGGGCATCTCCACGGGCTCCATCATCTGCGCGATGATGCCGTCGGCGAGGAAGAGGACCGGTATGCGGTACTTCTCAGCCTTGTCGAAGGCGTACATCATGATGTCGATCGCTTCCTGCACGGATGCCGGAGCGTAGGTCAGCAGGTGATAGTCACCGTTGCCGCCGCCCTTGACAGCCTGGAAGTAGTCGCCCTGAGAAGCCTGAATGTTGCCGAGGCCGGGGCCGCCGCGCATAACGTTCAGGATGACAGCCGGCAGCTGCGCGCCTGCGCAGTAGGAAATGCCTTCCTGCTTCAGGCTGACACCGGGGCTGGAGGAAGAGGTCAGCGCACGTGCACCGGCACCGGCTGCACCATAGATCATGTTGATAGCCGCAACTTCGCTCTCGGCCTGCAGGAAGCAGCCGCCGACTTCGGGCATACGTGCGGACATATATTCAGGAATCTCCGTCTGCGGAGTGATCGGATAGCCGAAGAAGTAACGCGCGCCTGCACGAATCGCAGCCTCAGCGATAGCTTCGCTACCCTTCATAAGCGTCAATGCCATTTTCGATGTACCTCCTTAATCTCTCACAATGCTGATTACCACGTCCGGGCAAGTACGCGCGCAGGAAGCGCAGCCGATGCAGGCCTCCGGATTCGCGACGACGGACGGATGATAACCCTTTGCGTTGAGTTTGTCTTTCGCCAGCGCCAGAACGCCCTTCGGGCAAGCTCTGACACAGAGACCGCAACCCTTGCAAAGATTCTCGTTGATGGTCACCTTTACCATTTTTGCTACCTCTTTTCTGTTCTGTTTTGCGAAATTGCCTATGTAAACCGCAAGAGCGGGTTACGCCTGTTTTTTCTCCGACAGACTGTGGATATAGCTGTCCCAGTCGCGCTTCATGATGATGTCTATGGCGACGGGTTTGCCGATATACTTCGGATCGTGCCCCTCGGCAAGGAAAATATCGAGCATGTCCTTCTTGCCGGTCGTATACATGACCGGCACGCCCGTCCGGTCGCTGACCTCGCGCAGCATCTCATAACCGTCGCGCAGCTCTGCCGGCGTGGTCATGGTGGCGAGGTTGGTGTTGTTGATCATGCCCGTGATCTTCAGGTGCGAATGGATCTGCATCTGCTCCTGCAGGTCGATGATCTTCTCCACCGTGCCGGCGAGCGGACGGCGGATATTGACCACGTTCAGGACCTCCAGCTGCTCCGGCCCCATGGCCATGAAGTCCTGAAAGTCCTCATAATAACGGCCGAGCGCCGTGGAACCGACGGCATCGCCGCCGACGTCGAACACGACGGTGTCCCAGTTCATGGCAAATGCAGAAGCGACCTCCGCCGGCAGGGACAGCGTCTCCACGCCGGAGCAGGCATAGTTCGGAGAGATGAGACGGATCTCTTTCTGCTCCACGAGCTTGCCGCGCTCTGTCAGGCGGAAGTAGGTATTGACCAGGTCGAGGTCAATGAGTTCTGTCTTTCCGGTTTCAGCCGCTTTAAAAGCAAAATTCAGCGCAAGCTCACTCTTGCCGCTGCCGTAGTTGCCGATCATGACATATATCTTTTTCAAAACGATGCTCCTCCCCTCAAGGGGTATTCAAAATGTGCAGATGGGTATTAAAAATCGAAATACATCCGTTCAAATATTCAAATCTCAACGGTTATCATAGTAGCACAATCGGGTGAATTCGTCAACAAATGTTGTTCTGTTTTGTGGAACGTCACCAAATTCGCTCATCATTTCTGGACAAGATGCCAGTTATCTACAAATTAACAATGCCGTCTAAGAATTAACAGCGGTTTTTCCCTGTTTCAGGTAGAGATACCACGCGCTCACGCCCACCAGAAGCACGCCGCCGACAAGATTTCCGAGCGTGACCGGCAGCAGATTGCAGGCCAGCGCCCTGCCCCACGTCAGCCCTTCGGCCGCCGCGCCGGTCTGCGCTGCCGTCAGCAGTCCCGCCGTGAGATAATACATATTGGCCACGCTGTGTTCAAAGCCCGCAACGACGAACGTCATGATCGGGAAAAAGACGGCCAGGATCTTTCCGGGGACAGACTTTGCGGCGCTTGCCATCCACACGGCGATGCAGACGAGAAAATTGCAGAGGATGCCGCGCACAAACGCATCGCCGAACGGGAGCGACGCCTTTGTCTGTGCAATGGCGATCACAGACGCTGCCAGCCGGCCATCAAACGCGGAAAACACGTGTCCAAGCATACAGAGCGCCGCGACGAGCGCTGCACCCACGAAATTGCCCAGATAGACCACACACCAGTTGCGCAGCATCTGCCGCACAGAGATCACGCGCGACAGGACGCCCAGAATCATAAGGTTGTTGCCGGTAAACAGTTCGCTGCCGGCCACGATGACCATGGCGAGACCGGCCGGAAAGACGCAGCCGGAGACGAGCTTCGCCAGCGACGGATCGCCCATCGTGGCCGCCGCAGCCGTGGACGCGGCGCCCGCCAATGCGACAAAGGCTCCCGCCATGCAGGCGAGCAGAAACATCCGGCCCAGCGGCAGCGCTGCCTTGGACCGGCAGACGGAGAGATAGTTCTCCGCAACTTCTTTGGGTGTGTACACAGGCAGCCCCCTCCCGATTCAGCACAAGATGTATGACGCTTATTATCATATCACCGCACATCTTGTGCCGTCAAGCCCGAGGCATGAAAAAAGGCAGCCGGAGAAGAAACCTCCGGCCGCCTAGGTGGCCAGCCATTCACGCAGGCGCTCCACGGCACGCCGCTCCAGGCGCGACACCTGCACCTGCGAGATGTGCAGGATACCGGCGGCACGCTGCTGCGTCAGGCCGTGATAAAACCGCAGAGCGATGACCTGCCGCTCCCGCTCCGGGAGCTGGCGCAGTGCCTCGCGCAGGGCGGCGTACTCGACCATGCGCTCTTCCTGATCGTAGTCGCCGAGCGTGTGCTCGAGCGTGAAGCCGGTCTCTCCGTTCTCCTTCTGGAGGGACTCCGTGGGGCCGGTGGCCGTCTCGGCGGCGGCGATCTCTTCGGGCTCGAGCCCGGTCTCGGCCGAGAGCTCGGAGAGCGTCGGCTCGCGGCCGAGCGTCTGCTCCAGGCGCGTGCGCGCCGTGCGGATGCCCTGCGCGCGTTCCTTGATGCTGCGGCTGACCTTGACCGCGCCGTCATCGCGCAGAAAGCGCCGGATCTCCCCCGAGATCTTCGGCACGGCGTATGTAGAAAAACAGGTGCCGTACTGCTCGTCAAAGCCCTGCATGGCTTTCAGAAAGCCGACGCAGCCGAGCTGATACAGGTCGTCCGGCTCGACGCCGCGGCCGAAAAATCGCCGCGCCACGCTCCAGATCAGGCCGGTGTTTTCCGTGACCATCTGCTCTGCCGCCGCGGCGTCCCCCGCCTGAGCGCGCCGGAGCAGGTCGCGCGTCTCCTCCGCGATCATGCGCGGCGGCGGATGCGGCGGCACATCGTCACGGTCGTGCCGCGGCCGGGCACGGACTTGACCCGCAGCGTGTCCATAAAGCTCTCCATGATCGTAAAGCCCATGCCGCTGCGCTCTTCCCCGCCGGTGGTGTACAGCGGCGTGCGCGCCTGCGCCACGTCGGCGATGCCGATGCCGTGATCCTTGACGACGATCTCCAGCCGCTCATCCGGCAGGATGCGCACCCGCACCTGCACCGTGCCGAGCTTGTCCGGATAGGCGTGCACGACCGCGTTCGTCACGGCCTCGGACACGGCGGTCTTGATGTCCCCGATCTCGGCAAGCGTCGGGTCGAGCTGCGCGGCGAAGGCCGCCACCGCCGCGCGCGCAAAGCCCTCGTTCACGCTGCGCGCCGGAAACTCCAGCTTCATGTAGTTTTTCTGCGTCAACACTGTTCACACTCCTTTGCCCGGTCCTCGAGTACCGGGACGATGTTGGTCAGGCCGGCCACGTCCAGCACCCGGCGCACCTGCCGCGGCACGCCGCACAGCACCAGCGCACCGCCTGTCTGCCGCAGGAGGCGGTCGGTCTTGAGAATGACCGCGATCCCGGAGCTGTCCATAAAGCTCAGGCCGGACAGGTCGAGCACGCAGCGGCGCGGCAGGTACTCCTCCACGGCGTCTTCGATGCCGGGCATGACCTCCTGCGCCGCCGCGTGATCCAGCTCGCCAATCAGGCGCAGCGTCAGGCAGCGGCCGTCATCATGCGTTATGATCCGCATCTGCTTGTACCTCCTAAATCCAAAGAAAAAGCACCGTGTACGACGATTCGTACACGGTGCTATTGTAGCCCAGAGGTGTGGGCCGAATTTGTCGGACGGCGGCGCTCAGCCGAGGTTTTTCAGGCTGGCCTCGAGATTTTCCACGAGTGCCTTTGCCTTCTCGGCACGCTCGCGCTCCGTCTGCACGACGGCCTCCGGCGCGCGGGAGATAAAGTTCTCGTTCGAGAGCTTGCGCATCTGGCCCTCGTAGTTCTTGCGGGCCTTTTCGAGCTCTTTTTCCAGACGGGCGCGCTCTTTGTCGAGATCGATCAGCTCGGCCATCGGCATGAAGAGCTTGGCCTCTTCCGTGACGGCGGAGACCATCTTCTCCGCGTCGGCCGGCAGCTCGCTGCTGATGGTGATCTGCTCGGCGTAGGCGAGCTTCGTGATATAGATCTCGCCGGAGCGGAAAGCATCCTGCCGGTCGGTCGTGATGAACAGGTGCGCCTTTCTGCTCGGCGGCACGTTCATCTCGGCGCGGCGGCTGCGCACAGCGCGGATGGCGTTCATGACCATCTCAAAGTCGCGCTCCTCGGCCGGGAAAGCGAGAGACTCGGTATACTCCGGATAGCGGGCGATCATAAGCGCCTCGCCGTCATGCGGCAGGGCCTGCCAGATCTCCTCGGTGATGAACGGCATGAACGGGTGCAGGAGCTTGAGGATGTCCGTCAGGACATACAGCAGCACCTGCTGCGCGCTGCGGGCACGGGCCTCGTCGCCGCTGTTGAGGCGGGGCTTGGTGAGCTCGATATACCAGTCGCAGTACGTGTCCCAGATGAAGTCGTAGATCTTCGCCGCGGCGATGCCGATCTCGTACTTGTCGAGGTTCTCGCACACTTCCTTCGAGAGCGTGTTGAGCTTCGAGAGCACCCACTTGTCCTCGAGCTCCAGCGTCTCGGGCAGCTCGTTTTTGTCGATGGTAAGGTTCATCATCACGAAGCGCGATGCGTTCCAGAGCTTGTTGGCAAAGTTGCGCATGGCGCCGCACTTCTCGACGTAGAAGCGCATGTCATTGCCGGGGCTGTTGCCCGTGATGAGGTTGAAGCGCAGGGCGTCGGCGCCGTAGGTGTCGGCCATCTCGAGCGGGTCGATGCCGTTGCCGAGCGACTTGGACATCTTGCGGCCCTTATCATCGCGGACCAGACCGTGGATGAACACCGTCGGGAACGGGATGTCCTTCATCTGCTCAAGGCCGGAGAAGATCATGCGCGCGACCCAGAAGAAGATGATGTCGTAGCCCGTGACCATGACGCTCGTGGGATACCAGAACTTCAGGTCCTCGGAGTCCTTATCCGGCCAGCCGAGCGTGGAAAACGGCCAGAGCGCGGAGCTGAACCAGGTGTCGAGCACGTCGGGATCGCGGTGGATGTGCTTGCTGTGGCAGGCCTCGCACTCGCAGGCATCGGTGCGCGAGACGGTGACATGACCGCAGTCGTCGCAGTACCATGCCGGGATCTGGTGGCCCCACCAGAGCTGGCGGGAAATGCACCAGTCGTGCACATTCTCCATCCAGTTATAATAGGTCTTGCTGAAGCGCTCGGGCACGAACTTGATGCGTCCGTCACGCACGGCCTCGATGGCGGGCTCGGCCAGCGGCTTCATCTTGACGAACCACTGCGGGCTCGTCATCGGCTCGACCGTCGTGCCGCAGCGGTAGCACGTGCCGACGTTGTGATTATAGGGTTCGGTCTTGATGAGGTAGCCCTGCTCCTCGAGATCGGCCACGATGGCCTTGCGGGCCTCGTAGCGGTCGAGCCCGTTGTACTTGCCGCCGTTGATGACGCGGGCATCCTCGTCAAAGATGAGGATCTGCTCGAGGTTGTGGCGCAGGCCGACCTCGTAGTCGTTCGGGTCGTGGCAGGGCGTCATCTTGACGCAGCCGGTGCCGAAATCGAGCTCGACATAATCGTCGGCCACGATGGGCAGTTCGCGGCCCACGAGCGGCAGAATCGCCGTCTTGCCGACGAGGTGCTGGTAGCGCTCGTCCGCCGGGTTGACCGCGATGCCGGTGTCGCCGAGCATGGTCTCCGGGCGCGTGGTGGCGATGGTCAGATACTCGTCGCTGTCCTTGAGCGGGTAGCGGATATACCAGAACGCGCCGGGCATATCCTTATATTCGACCTCTGCGTCGGACAGGGCGGTGCGGCAGTGCGGGCACCAGTTGATGATGCGGTTGCCCTTATAGATCAGGCCCTTTTCATACAGCTCGCAGAACGTCTCGCGCACGGCCTTCGAGCAGCCCTCGTCCATGGTGAAGCGGCTGCGGTCCCAGTCGCAGGACACGCCGAGCGACTTCTGCTGCTCGACGATGCGGTTGCCGTACTGCTTTTTCCACGCCCAGACGCGCTTAAGGAATTCCTCGCGGCCGAGATCGTAGCGGGTCAGGCCCTCCTCCTTGCGCAGCATCTCCTCGACCTTGATCTGCGTGGCGATGCCGGCATGGTCCGTGCCGGGCACCCACAGGGCGGCATAGCCCTGCATGCGCTTATAGCGCGTGAGGATGTCCTGCAGCGTCGCGTCAAGCGCGTGGCCCATGTGCAGCTGGCCGGTGACATTCGGGGGCGGCATGACGATGGAAAACGGCTTTTTGTCCGGATCGGCTTTGCCGGCAAAGTAGCCGCCGCGCATCCACATGTCATAAATCTTCTTCTCGACCTGTTTGGGGTCGTAGACCTTCGGAAGCTCTTTCATAGCTCCTCCTCCTTTAAGATTGCCGGGGCGCAAAAAAATCGCCCCGAAACGAACTGTTTCAGGGCGATCGAAACCGCGGTACCACCTGAATTCCACGCAGACGCGTGACACTCTTGTCTCTGTAACGGGAGAACCCGGCCGCCCTACTCCGTTCAGGCCGGCTGCTCCGGGGCGACCTTCATCTCCGGCATCCGAAAGGCTTGCACCAACCGCCTTCTCTCTGACGTCCGCCGGGAGACTACTCCTCCCCTTCTTCGCAAATGGATGGGAAAATTATAGGCCCTGCCACGCCGTTTGTCAAGCGTTTCTAAGCCAGCGCACGACCGAAAGTGCCGCGCAGTTGCCCTCGCCGACCGCCGCCGGGATCTGATAGGGCGCGCCGGTACAGTCCCCGGCCGCGAAAACGCCGGGAATGCTCGCAGCAAAAGCTTCGTCCACAACGATGTGGCCCTTTTCCGTGGCAAGGCCAGGCAGGAGCGTATCGGCCGCGAAGGCTGCGCGCAGGACGAAGATGACGTCCGCCGGCTCCGCCGCGCCGTCAACCACGAGCGTGTCCGCCCGCTCGGTGCCGCGGATCTCAAAGCGGTGCTTTTTGCCGTCGTAATAGTGCACGTCGCAGCCGATCTCCCGCAGGAAGTCCGCCTCCGCCGGGGCGTCCGCCGCGAGGCCGATGACCGCCGCACGCTTGCCGCGGTAGAGCATGCCGTCACAGGTGGCGCAGTAGCTCACGCCGCGGCCGAGATAATCCGTTTCCCCCGGAAACGTGCCGCGCTGGGCAATGCCGGTCGCAAGCAGGAGCGCCCTGCCCTCCACGAATTCCTTACCTGCCGAGACACCGAACGTCTTTCCCATCGGCATGGCCGAGAGCGCCCGCTCGCGCAGGATGTCCGCGCCGAGGCCGCGCGCCTGCTGCGTCATGGTCTCGAGCAGCGCGGGGCCGGAGACATCCGGCACGCCGGGGTAATTTGTGACGTGGCCGGCCTTATGCAGCGCGCTGTCGGCCGCGCCGCCGCAGATCACGCGCACGGACAGATTCCGGTTGCGCGCCGTCATGGCCGCCGACAACCCCGCCGGGCCGCCGCCGATGATAAGCAGGTCATACATGTGCCCGCACCTCCGTCTTGTCGATTCTGCCTAAATTATATATTTCTTTTTCGATATTGTAAACAGAAAATGAATCGTGTATAATACCCTTGCAAATTTATGTGGAGTTGACATGACACTATGGAAGATACCAAAAACTTTATCGAAGCCTTTGTCGAAGAGGATCTTGCGCCGGGCGGCCGCTTCGCCGGCCAGACCATCCATACCCGTTTCCCGCCGGAGCCGAACGGTTACCTGCACATCGGCCACTGCAAGGCATTGTGCATCGACTTCGGCATGGCCGAGAAATTCGGCGGCATCTGCAACCTGCGCATGGACGACACGAACCCCTCCAAGGAGGACAACGAGTTCGTCGAGGCCATTCAGGAGGACATCCACTGGCTCGGCTTTGACTGGGGCGACCGGTTTTTCTTCGGCTCGGACTACTTCGAGAAGGATTACGAATACGCCGTGGAGCTCATCAAGAAGGGGCTTGCCTATGTGTGTGAGCTGACGCCGGAGCAGTTCCGCGAATACCGCGGCGATGTGAACACCCCCGCCGTCAGCCCCTGGCGCGACCGCCCGATCGAGGAAAATCTCGACCTGTTCGCGCGCATGCGCGCCGGTGAGTTCCCGGAGGGCAAGTATACCCTGCGCGCGAAGATCGACCTCGCATCCGGCAACTTCAACATGCGCGACCCCGTGCTCTACCGCATCCGCTATATCGAGCACCACCGTCAGGGCACGAAATGGTGCATCTTCCCGATGTACGACTTCGCGCACCCGATCCAGGATGCGCTTGAGGGCATCACGCACTCACTGTGCTCGCTGGAATATGAAGATCACCGCCCGCTGTACGACTGGGTCGTGAACAACGTGTCCGTGCCGTGCAAGCCGCGCCAGATCGAGTTTGCGCGCCTCGGCATCAACTACACCGTCATGTCCAAGCGCAAGCTGCGCCGTCTCGTCGAAGAGGGCTATGTCTCCGGCTGGGACGATCCGCGCATGCCGACACTGTGCGGTCTGCGCCGCCGCGGCTACACGCCGGCATCCATCCGGAATTTCTGTGAGCGCATCGGCGTGTCCAAGGTCGCGTCCACGGTCGATTACAGTTTTCTGGAGCACTGCCTGCGCGAGGACCTCAACCTCCACGCCCAGCGCGCCATGGCCGTGCTGCACCCGGTGAAGCTGCGCATCACGAACTATCCCGAGGGACAGAGCGAGACGTTCGCCATCGAGAACAACCCCGAGGACGAGAACGCCGGCACACGCGATGTGACGTTCTCCAACGAGCTGTGGATTGAGGCCGACGACTTCATGGAGGAGCCGCCGAAGAAGTATAACCGCCTCTTCCCCGGCAACGAGGTGCGCATCAAGGGCGCGTACATCGTGCGCTGCACCGACTGCGTCAAGGACGCGGACGGCAACGTGACGGAGGTGCTGTGCGAGTACGATCCCGAGACCCGCGGCGGCAACACGCCCGACGGACGCAAGGTGCGCGGCACGATCCACTGGGTCGATGCCCACAACTGCGCCGACGCCGAGGTGCGCCTGTATGATAACCTCTTCGCCGACGCCGACCCCGAGGGCGACGGCAAGGACTATCTGGAGTGCCTGAACCCGGACTCGCTGTCCGTACTCACCGGCTGCAAGGTCGAGCGGATGCTCGCCGGCGCCGAGGCTCCGGCCGCGTTCCAGTTCCTGCGCCTCGGCTACTTCGCCGTGGACAGTAAGGACTCCGCCCCGGAGCACCTGGTCTTTAACCGCGCTGTCGCGCTCAAGGACAGCTTCAAGAAAGCCTGACCACAAGATCATGTACCCTGTCCCTCCCGCAGAAAACGGGAGGGACAAATTTTTGTGACGAAAATGTGAATTTCTTATTGACAATTGTCGCCCGTGGTGGTATTTTACGCAGGATGATATTTTTAAGTCGGTACGAGATACCGGCAAGGTGTCACGGTCAATGGAATCTTTGCGGGGTCTCCCTGCGCGTTGCCGCCTTGTCTGTATCCGGACAGGGTGTTTTTTATGCCCGGAGGAGGGAGCGCTGTGGAGCTGAAATTCAAGGCAAAGATCATGGACGAGGCCGCCATCGACCGCACGCTCGTGCGCATCGCGCATGAGATCCTCGAGAAAAACGACGGCACCGACGACCTGTGCCTGATCGGCATCCGCACGCGCGGTGTGCCGCTGGCCCGCCGCCTCGCAAAAAACATCGAGAAGATCGACGGTGTGCAGCTGCCGGTCGGTGAGCTGGACATCACGCTCTACCGCGACGATCTGTCCACGGTCGCGGACGCGCCGGTGCTCAACCGGACCGATATTCCCTTCCCCATCGCGGGCAAGACCGTCGTGCTGGTCGACGACGTCATCTACACCTGCCGCACTGCGCGCGCAGCGCTCGACGCCGTGATGCAGCTCGGCCGCCCGGCGCGCATCCAGCTCTTTTCCCTGATCGACCGCGGCCATTCGGAGCTGCCGATCAAGGCCAATTACGTCGGCAAGAACATCCCAACCTCCAAGAGCGAGGTCGTGGCCGTCCGCCTGCAGGAGACGGACGGAGAGAATAGTGTCTGCATCCTCGAGAGAGGATAAAGAATAGATTAAATTTTCACGGGAGGAAAAAATCTATGAGTAAAAGCTCCATCGGTACCGAGCCGGTGTACGACGCACGTACACTCGGCAAGCCCAGAATGTTCATTCTGGGTCTCCAGCACATGTTCGCCATGTTCGGCGCGACCGTCCTCGTCCCGGCGCTGTCCGGCCTCGACGTCGCAACGACGCTGCTGTTCGCCGGCCTCGGCACGCTGCTGTTCCACCTGCTGACCAAGGGTAAGGTCCCGGCCTTCCTCGGCAGCTCGTTCGCCTTCATCGGCGGCTACAACGCCGTTCGCACCATCGGCACGAACGCTGACGGCTCCGCGATCTATAACAACGACCTGCTGGCCTACGCCTGCTTCGGCGTCGCCATCGCGGGCCTGATGTACATCATCCTGTCGACCCTGTTCAAGGTCTTCGGCGTCAAGAAAGTCATGCGCTACTTCCCGCCGATCGTCACCGGCCCGATCATCATCGCCATCGGCCTGACGCTGTCCTCTTCCGCCATCACCAACTGCCGTGCCAACTGGCTTGTCGCCGTCGTCGCGATCCTGATCGTCATCGGCTTCAACATGTGGGGCAAGGGCATGACCAAGATCATCCCGATCCTGCTCGGCGTGCTCGGCTCTTACATCTTCGCACTCATCGTTGATCCCGCGGAGCGCGCCTCCGTTGCCGCTGCCGTTGGTAGCGCCAAGTGGTTCGGCCTGCCGATCTTCTGGAAAAACAGCGTGTTCCACCTCTTCGCCGGCCCGGTCGACAGCGGCGTCCTCTGGTCCGCCGTGCTGACGGTCGTGCCGCTGTCGCTGGCCACCATGGTCGAGCACATCGGCGATATCTGCGCCATCTCCTCCACCTGCGGCAAGAACTACATGGTCGACCCCGGCTTCCACCGCACCCTGCTGGGCGACGGCCTGGCCACCACCCTCGCTTCCCTCTTCGGCGCTCCGGCCAACACCACCTACGGTGAGAACACCGGCGTGCTCGCCCTGTCCCGCGTCTACGATCCCCGCGTGATCCGCATCGCGGCCTGCATCGCGATCGTCGTGTCCTTCTGCCCGAAGTTTGCGGCCCTCGTGTCCGCCATGCCGACGGCCACCATCGGCGGCGTGTCCCTCGTGCTCTACGGCATGATCTCCGCTGTCGGCGTGCGCAACGTCGTCGAGAACAAGGTCGACTTCACCAACACCCGCAACGTCATCATCGCCGCGCTCATCCTCGTGCTCGCCATCGGCATCACCTACTCCGGCAGCATCCAGATCGGCGTCGTGTCCCTGTCGGGTCTGGCTGTCTCCTCCATCGTGGGCATCCTGCTCAACGCCATCCTGCCCGGCAAGGACTACACCTTCGAGCAGGACGATCAGGGCGCGACCTCCGTGGACTTCAAGGTCTGAGCCTGCATCGAAACCAAATACGCATCGGCCGCCGCAGCGCAATGCTGCGGCGGCCTTTTATATGCGCAGCCGCTCCTGCGGAGCGTGATTGTTAAATTTGTGGCCGGATTTTTCCAAAAAATCAGTTGTAGTTTCTGAAAAAATGCGTTATCATAAATGTGTTTGAGAGCAAAAAAGAACCAAAATACAAATAAAAAACGGAGGAGCAACATGAAATTTTCCAGTAAGATCGAAAAGTGCGGCCTCTCGCCCATGCGCAAGTTCGCGCCCTATGCAAATGAGGCTGCCAAAAAAGGCAAGAAGCTCTACCACCTGAACATCGGCCAGCCCGACATCGCCACGCCCGCGGCTTACTTTGAGGCTGTGAAAAACTTCAGCCAGCCGGTCCTGGCCTACGCCCCGTCCGACGGCGTGCCCGAGATGATTGACGCGGTTGTCAACTACTACGGCAAGATCGACGCACCCATCACCAACAAGCAGGTGCTCATCACCACCGGCGGCAGCGAGGCGCTGCAGATCGCGCTCAGCTGCATTCTCGACGAGGGCGACGAGATCATCATCCCCGAGCCGTTCTACCCCAACTACAGCACATTCGTCACGCTGACCGGCGCGACCATCCGCCCGATCACCACGACGCCGGAGGAAAACTACAAGTTCGCCATCCGTGAGCGCGTCGAGGCCTGCATCAACGAGCACACCCGCGCCATCCTCTTCACGAACCCCGGCAACCCGACCGGCACCATCCTCACCGAGGAAGAGCTCCGGCTCATGGCCGACATCGCCAAGGAGCATAACCTGTTCATCATCGGCGACGAGGTGTACCGCGAGTTCGTCTACGGCGGCGAGCGGCTCATGAGCCTGCTGCAGCTCGAAGGCTATGAGGACAACGTTGTCGTCATCGACTCCGTGTCCAAGCGCTTCAGCGCCTGCGGCGCGCGCATCGGCTGCGTGATCACGCGCAATGCGGAGCTATACAACAACGCCATGAAGTGGTGCCAGGGCCGTCTGTGCGCCTCCACGATCGACCAGGTCGCGTCCGCTGCGCTCTACACCGTCGGCCCCGAGTACTTCGACGCCGTGCGCAAGGAATACAAGGCCCGCCGCGACACGCTCGTCGAGGGGCTCAAGAAGATCCCCGGCGTCATCTACTCCGAGCCGAAGGGCGCGTTCTACGTCATGGCCAAGCTGCCCGTGGACGACGCGGAAAAGTTCCAGCTGTTCATGCTTGAGGAGTTTGACGACAACGGCGACACGCTCATGTTCACCCCGGCCGAGAGCTTCTACAAGACGCCGCACACCGGCGTCAACGAGATCCGTATGGCCTATGTCATCAATCAGGACGCCCTCAAGCGCTCCATGGAGCTGCTGGCCAAGGGCATCGAAGCCTACAACAACAAGTAAGTTCCATACGCAAAAACCGTCCGCTCCCGATCGGGAACGGACGGTTTTTTGTTGGATTCAGTTGGCTTTCTGCCGGCGCTTGAGATTGAGCAGCACGACAGCCGAGAGCACGCACACACAGCCAAGCGCACTCAGCGGCGTGAGCTTTTCGTGGAACACGAAGATGCCGACCAGCGTCGCCACGACCGGCTCAAACGACGCGAGGATGGACGCCTTACCGGTCTCAAGCCCCGTCAGGCCAAAGGTATAGAGCAGATACGGCAGGTAGCACGTGACGATGCCGAGCGCCGTGCACAGGCCGAAGCCCTTCCACGAGCCGAACATGACGCCGAGCGGCTGCGCCGCGCCCCAGAT
>CAKTNQ010000024.1:0-24463 GCA_934589185.1 uncultured Oscillospiraceae bacterium
GACGGCAGCTACTACTACGTCAAGACGAGCGGCGAGGTGGTCCACGGCCGCAGCTACTGGATCACCAAGACCAACGGTCTCATGTCCGAGCGCAGCTACACCTTTGCCAATGATGGCAAGATGCTCGATCCGGAGATCAAAGATACCACGAAGGACGGCATTGTGGCGGAGAACGGCAGCCTGTACTATTACAAGGACGGCGTGCTGAACTACGCCGGTCTGATCGAGATCGACGGCAGCTACTATTACGTCAAGACGAGCGGCGAGGTGGTCCACGGCCGCAGCTACTGGATCACCAAGACCAACGGCCTCATGGCCGAGCGCAGCTACACCTTTGCCGATGACGGCAGGATGGTCAACCCCGGGAAATAAAATCCAAAATCAACATGGCTTATATCGTGTGCAGACATTTGCCTGCACACGATATAAGGCTACATGGAGAAAGATGCAGCGAATGAACGATGCAACGACAGAGGGAGCACCGCTGGTGTCGGTGGTGATGCCCGCTTATAATGCTCGGCACTATATTCAAGACGCCATTTGCTCTCTGCAGGAGCAGACGGTGAAAAACTGGGAGCTGCTGGTGGTGGATGACTGCTCTCAGGACGGGACGCCGCAATTGCTGGCGCAGCTTGCGCGTGAGGACGCGCGCATCCACCCTGTTTACAATGAAATCAACCGCGGCGCCGCCGCCAGCCGAAATCTGGCGCTGGATCGGTGCACCGGAGAATATATCGCTTTTCTGGACGCCGATGATATGTGGCGGCCGGACAAGCTGGCTCGCCAGTTGGAAAAAGCCGAAGCGACCGGGACAGACATTATCTACTGCTCCTACGCCATGGTGGATGCATCCGGCCGACCGTGCTATCCGGACTTTCTGGTAGAGGAAACGACGGATCTGGATGCCATGCTGGGGTGCAACGTATTTAGCTGCTCCACAGTGCTGCTGCGCCGGGACGCTTTGGCGGATCGCCGCTTCCGCACCGGCTTTTACCACGAGGATTATGTGCTGTGGCTGGAGCTGCTGCAGGCCGGCTGTACCGCTGCCGGCATATCCGACGTGCTGGCAGACTATCGAATCGTAGACAATTCCCGCTCTCACGACAAAGCGAAAAGCGCTCTGCACCGCTGGCACATTTACCGGCGCTATCTGAACCTGCCGCTTGGCAAGAGCCTGAGCGCCTTTTTCCGCTACGCAGCGGGCGGGCTGAAAAAATACAGCGCATAGCGCAAGGTGACACCGCATGGCTTATACCTTACAACAGCATCAGACGGTCCTGCTGGACATGCTCCGCGAGGTGGACAGGATCTGCAAAAAGCACGAGATCCCCTATCTGCTCTTCTCCGGCACCGCACTGGGGGCGATACGGCATGAGGGCTTCATTCCTTGGGACGATGATCTGGATGTGATCATGCTGCGCTGCGACTATCGGCGCTTTTTGCAGGTGGCGCCAGGAGAACTGGGGGAGCGCTATTTCCTGCAAGCTGAATTTTCGGAGCACTGGCCCATGTTTTTCTCCAAGCTGCGAAAAAACAACACAGCCTGCATGGAGCGGTTCGTGCCCCGCGATCCTCTGATGCATCAGGGCGTCTGCATGGACATTTTTCCCTGCGATAATCTGTCGGATGCACCGCTGAAGCGGCGGCTGCAGTTCGCCGCGTCTAAGTTGGTGATCGCCGGGTCGTTGTACCGCCGGGGCTATATCACCCACAGCCCGGCGAAAAAGCTGCTGATGCAGCTGTCGCGCATCCTGCCGCTGCGGGCGCTGCACCGCTTTGTGCTGGATGAAAAGGAGCCGCAGTCCCGGATGGTGCATTCGTTTTTCGGGGCGTCCTCCCGGTATGGGCGCAGCGTGTATGACCGCCGGTGGTTCACGGAACGGGTGAATCTGCCGTTCGAGGGCGATCTTTTCCCCGTTTCGGCGCATTGTGAGCAGCTGCTGACTACGCTGTACGGTGACTGGCGGCGCATCCCGCCGCCGGAAGAGCGGCAGTGCAAAGTTCACGGCGAGATCGTGGATTTGGACAGCTCCTATGAAAACTACCTGCAGCAGCAGAGAGAAACGAAGTATGAAGTGCTCAGCCGCAGTATTCGCTGAGCGAACGGAGGAACTTATGCCGCAGCCTCATGTGTTGGTCATCAGCCACAATGTGTTCAGTGCCTCCGGCAACATGGGCAAAACCATGGAGAATCTGCTGGGCGGCGTGGATCCTGCGCACTTGGCGCAGCTTTATTTTCACTCCGAGGTGCCGACCCGGCGGTGCTGTCTGCGGTATTTTCGCATTACGGACCGGGATGTGCTCCGGTCGCGGCTATCGCGGCGGCAAGTGGGACGGTCATATGGCGCCGATGACATTGACGAGACGCGCACCGTCTCCCGTACCGACCGCGGGCTGGAAGCCCGTGTCTACCAGTTTTCGCGCAGGCGGACGGGGCTTATCTACATCCTGCGCGATCTGCTATGGTGCCTGGGGCGGTGGGACACACCGGCGCTTCGGGCGTGGTTGGAGGCGTTCGCCCCGGATGTGATCTTTTTCGCTTCCGGGGACTACACGTTTTCTTACCGCATCGCCTGCCGCCTTTCCCGGCGGTATGGCATCCCCATGCTGATGTGGTGCTGTGATGACTACTATCTCATCGGGAAAAAGACACGCTCTCCGCTGTATCGTCTGCATCACCGCAGCCTGCTGCGCTGGGCGCGTCTGGCGGCAGCTCGGAGCCCGATGCTGCTGACGATCAGCAGGGAGATGCAGGACGATTACAGCGCCCTGTTTGGCCTCCCGGCGGAAACGGTGCGCATTCCCGTGCCCCGTAATCCCTGTGCCCTGCCGCCGGAACAGCGCAGCGGCGTGGTGTATGCCGGCAATCTGGGGCTGCACCGGGTGGAGCCCCTGCTGGAACTGGGGCGGGCGCTGCACCGGGGCTGTGTTCACGGCTGCGAACATATCGATGTCTATTCCGGCGAGCGCAGCGAGGAGACGCTGCGCCGTCTGCAGCACGCGGAGGGGATCGTGTTCCACGGCCCGCTGCCGGGGAAGGACATTCCCGAACTGCTCGGCCGGGCAAAGTATCTGATCGTGACCGAGTCCTTTGACCCGGCCGCGCGCCGCCGCACCCACTATTCTCTGTCCACCAAGATCGGTGAGAGTTTGGCCAGCGGTGCGTGCATTCTGGCCTACGGACCGGAGGAGATCTCTTCCATCCGCTACCTGGAGGCGCATCGGGCAGCCTGCATCCTCCGCAGGGCGGAGGATGCTCCGGCGCTGCTGCGGCAGCTGGAGGCGGATCCGGAGCTTTACCAATCCTATGTCCGGCGCGCAGGTCAATTGGCTGAGACCGCCCATGACCCGCAAACGAACCGTCAGGCCGTCTGCCGTCTGCTGCAGCAGGTGTGCGCGGCAGGGGAGGTACAGCCATGAAGGTCCTGCAGATCAACTGCGTATACGGTACCGGCAGCACCGGGCGGCTGGTGCAGCAGCTCCACACCGACATGGGCGAGCAGGGAATCGCGTCCGTCGTGCTCTACGGCCGCGGCAGGGCCGTCTCGGCGCCGGGGGTATCCAAGGTCTGCTCCGACCTGTATGCCAAGGGTTGCAAGCTGATCTCAGCCTGCACGGGTCTGCGTTACGGCAGCTGCCTGCTGTCCACGGCGGCGCTGGAGCGCCGCATCGAGCAGGAGAACCCTGATGTGGTCCACCTGCAATGCATCAATGGAAATTTTGTGAACATCTACCGCCTGGTAGACTGGCTCAAGCGGCGCGGCATCCCCACGGTGCTGACGCTGCACGCAGAGTTTATGTTCACGGGCAGCTGTTCTCATGCTTATGCCTGTGACGGTTGGCTGCATGGCTGCCGCCGGTGCCCGGATGGCCGCCGCGCCTCCGGGGCGCTGCTACCCCGCACGGGGGCGTCCTTCCGGCGGATGCAGCAGGCCTTTTCCGGATTTGCGCGTTTGACGGTCGTGTCGGTGTCCCCGTGGCTGGAGCAGCGGGCGGCGCGCTCTCCCATTCTGGGCTCGGCCCGGCAGGAGATCATCGGCAACGGCGTCGATACGGCGGTATTCTGCCCGCGGGACACGTCGGCGCTGCGGCGGGAGCTGGGCCTTGGCCCCGGGCCGGTGCTGCTGCATGTAACGGCGGATTTTGACCCAAGCTGCGGCCATCACAAGGGGGCGGCGTATGTGCTGGAACTGGCGCGCCGCCTGCAGGATCGGCAGGTCACGGTGTTGGTGGCCTGCAGCCGCAGCGCCCACGTGCAGGCGCTTCCGGACAATGTGCTGCTGCTGGGCCGTATGGATGATGAGCGGCTGGCACAGCTTTACTCACTGGCCGATGTGACGGTGGTCACCGGGCGGCGGGAGACGTTCGGGATGCCCTGCGCAGAGAGCCTTTGCTGCGGCACACCGGTGGCGGGTTTTCAAGCCGGTGGTCCCGAGAGCATTTCCCTGCCGGACTTCAGCCGCTTCGTGCCGTATGGGGACTGCGGTGCACTGGAGCAGGCGGTGGAACAGATGCTGGCGCTGGAAGTACAGCCGCAGTCCGTGGCCGCAGCGGCGGCTGCCGCTTATTCCGGCCGGGAAATGACCCGGCGCTATATCGAATTGTACAGGAGTATGCTATGCCTTTAACGCGATTGGACACATTTTTGATCCGGCTGCTGTATGCCATGGCAGCACTGATTGTGGTGTTTCAGGTGCTGAATCGGGATGCAGTGGTCAGTTTGCTTTTTTATGCCTCGTTTGTGGTGGTGCTGGCGCTGTGGCTGTCGGCGGCGTTCCGGAAGATGGCGCTGCTGGATGCGCTGGTACTGACGACAATCGCGCTGGCGCTGATCCACGTACTTATCAATGCCATCGCTACGGATGCAAGCCTGTCGTTTCAGTATCTCAAAAAGTACATTATTTTCGCTTTCACACTGCTGATGTTTTCGGCGGTGGACAAGCTGCGCGTAGATGCGGATACCGGCCGCTGGATCAGCCGGGTCATGGCGCTGTCGTCCGCGGTGCTGGTGGCAATGTACTTCTGGAAGGGGCGTGAGCTCTACGAGATCCATGGGCGCATTTCCAACTACCTGACCTTTCATTTCACAAATCCCAACCTGACGGGGCTGTTCCTGTTCTGCCTGGCGGTGTATCAGTTTGCGGATGCCCTGTATGGCCGGGACAGAAAGCTGCAGATCGTGCATGGCGTGCTGTTTGCGTTCCTGGCGTATTTCATATGGAAGACGCAGTCGCGCAATGCGCTTCTGGTTTTGATCGTCTTTTTGGTGCTGGCAGTGGTTTTGTTCCTGCGCAAGAAACAGACGGTGGCTGTTGGCAAGGGCTTCTGCGCCCTTATGGCGGTGTGGCCGCTGCTGTTTGCGTGGCTGTATATGCAGCTCTACGGCAGCAGTGTGGTGGGGCGTGTGCTGGGCTTTGCGGTCAGCGAGGGCAAGCTGCTCAATTCCCGCACAAAAATGTGGAACTTTGCCATGCAGCGCTATCGGACATCGCCAATCGTAGGGGCGTATAACCAGATCACAGAGGGCACGGGCGCGGGGCAGATGCACAACACGCATGTGGACATTCTGGCGGCCTATGGCCCTGTGGTGCTGGTTCTGGTGTGCGTGATCCTGTATCTGCTGATGCGCCGCAGCGCGACCAACGCTACCCACCATCCGCTGTATGTCGTGGGCTTTATGTGCACCATCGTCATGGGCATGGGCGAGGCTGCCATGTTCACCGGCAGTCTGGACCTGTACATTTTTGCGGCGGGCTTTCTGCTGTTGTCATGTATGCAGGCCGAGCCTGCCCTGCAAGCGGAGGGAACGTCGTGAATCTGGTGTTTGTTTCGAATTTCTATAATCACCATCAGGCCAGCCTGTGCAACGCTCTGTGGCAGGGGGCGGAAGCGTTTCATTTCGTGCAAACAGCGCCCATGGATCCGGAGCGGCAGCGGCTGGGCTGGGACATGGCTAGTTTTCCGCCGTATGTCACGGCGGATGCGTCCGTGCTGGATCAGGCGGATGTGGTGCTTGCCGGCTCTGCGCCGGAGGCGCTGATTCGGCGCGCCGTCCTGGCCGGGAAGCCGGTGCTGCGCTATTCGGAGCGCCCGCTGAAAAATGGGGCGGAGCCGCTGAAATACCTGCCTCGGCTGGTAAGGTGGCATCACCGGAATCCGACGGGCAAGCGCGTGTATCTCCTGTGCGCCAGCGCCTATGCGGCGGCGGATTATGCCGGATTCGGCCTGTTTCGTGGTCGCAGCTACCGCTGGGGTTATTTTCCGGAGTGCCGGCGCTATGATGACCCGGATCGGCTGCAGGCGGAGAAGGATCGCCGCTCCCTTCTGTGGGCCGGGCGGTTTCTGGATTGGAAGCATCCGGATGATGCCGTGGCCGTTGTCCGCCGCCTTGCGGCGGAAGGGGTGGATGTCCGGCTGCAGCTTACCGGCACAGGCCCCATGGAGACAGCGCTGCGGGAACTGACGCAAAACGAGGAGCGGATCACCCTGACCGGCCCCGTGCGGCCGGAGCAGGTGCGCCGCTGTATGGAGCGCTCCGGTGTGTTCCTGTTCACCAGTGACCGGCAGGAGGGCTGGGGCGCGGTGGTCAACGAGGCCATGAACAGTGGCTGCGCCGTGGTGGCCGGCCATGCGGCCGGCTCTGTGCCGTATCTGCTGCGCGACGGAGAAAACGGCCTGCTGTACCCCTCCGGAGACACGCAGGCGCTGTATCGCCGGATCCGGCTGCTGCTGGATGACCCCGGCCTGCAGCAGCGGCTGGGCAGCGCGGCGTACCGCACCGTGACACGGCTTTGGAGCCCGGAAGAGGCGGCGCGGCGGCTGCTGCTTCTGGCAGAGCATATTCTCGCCGGGGAGGAATCACCGGTGCTGTTTGAGGACGGTCCCTGCAGTCCCGCCCCGCTGCTGCGGGACGACTGGTATCGGGCGAAGGAGTGATAACATGACCGGAAAAGGGATCCGACGCCGCATCTGTTGGCTTTTCGTGAATCATCTTCTGCCGCAGGGCGCGTGTTTTGAAGCCCGACGGAAGCTTCTGAACTGGGCGGGTTATCCCGTCGGTTCCGGGACACGCATTGCCGGCGCCATGCACGTAACGACTGAGCTGTCCATTGGCAGCGATTGCTGGATCGGCCGCAACTTTACCTGCCACGGCAACGGCAGCGTGACCATCGGGGATCGGTGCGACATCGCGCCGGATGTGACGGTGGCCACGGGTTCCCACGAATTGGGTGGCGCCGATCGCCGGGCGGGGCAGGGGTACAACTGCTCCGTGACAGTGGGCAGCGGCTGCTGGCTGGGTGTGCGCAGCACATTGCTGGGCGGCGCTGCCGTGGCAGATGGCTGCGTGGTGGCGGCATGCGCGCTGGTGAAGGGTGCCACGGAACGAAACACCATGTTGGGCGGTGTTCCCGCCCGGCTGCTCCGGAGGCTGCCGGATGAAGAGTAAGCTGCTGCAAAGCCGGGTGGCGAAAAACGCAGGTTGGCTGATCGGAGCCAAGGTTGCGCAGATGCTGATCAACCTGGCGGTGAGCATTCTGGTCACCCGGTTCCTTGGCCCATCCAATTTTGGCCTCATCAACTACGGAACGGCCTATACGGCGTTTTTCCTGTCGCTGTGCACGCTTGGACTTAACTCCATTTTGGTGAAGGAGTTTGTCGACTGCCGCTGGGAGCAGGGGACCGTGCTGGGCACGGCACTGGTGCTGCGGGCCATTTCGAGTGCGCTGTCGGCTGTGATGATCCTGTGCATCGTGTCGATCGTGGACAGGGACGACCCCAGCGCCATTGCCGTGACGGCACTGTGCAGTCTGGGGCTGCTGTTCAACATCTTCGACGTGTTCAACTACTGGTTTCAGTCCAGACTGGAGTCCAAGGTGACGGCGCTGGCCGCGCTGTGCGCCTATGTGGTCACGGCGGTGTATAAGGTGGCACTGTACGTCAGGGGCAAGAGTGTGACGTGGTTCGCCTTTGCCACATCGGTCGACTATATCGTGCTGGCTGTCCTGCTGCTGGCGTGCTACCGGCGGCATGGAGGCACACGGCTGCGCTTTTCCTGGGCATGCGGACGGGATCTGCTGAAAAGGAGCTACCACTTTATTCTGCCGGGCATGATGGTGGCCATTTACGGCTATGTGGACAAGTTCATGCTCAAGCACATGATCAATGACGCGGAGATCGGCTATTATTCCACGGCGGTCAGCGTGTGCTCCATGTGGAGTTTTGTGCTCTCGGCGATCATCGACTCCGTGTATCCCTCCATCATGGAGGCATACCAGACTGACCGGGAACTGTACCTGCGCCGCAACCGGCAGCTATATGCGATCGTGTTCTATGTGTCGGCTGCAGTGTCGGTGGTCATTGCTCTGCTGGGAAAATACGTGATCTGGCTGCTGTACGGTCAGGCGTATCTCCCGGCGGCGGCTCCGCTGCGGGTCATCACCTGGTACACGGCGTTTTCCTATCTCGGCGTGGCTCGGAACGCATGGGTAGTGTGCGAGGGCAAGCAGCGCTATCTGAAATATCTCTATTTGTCGGCGGCTGCCATAAATGTTGTGCTGAACCTTCTGCTCATCCCCGGCGGCGGCGCTGTGGGCGCGGCGGCGGCTTCTCTGCTCACGCAGGCAGCCACGATTCTGGCGGCGCCAATGCTCATCCCTGCCATGCGGGAAAACACCCGCCTGATGCTTCAGGCCATCCTGCTGCGAGATGTGCTGCCCCGGCGAGAAACGGCCAATAACGCAAAAAGCTCCTGAGACCCGAAGATCTCAGGAGCTTTTGCTATCTCATTTTCTCCACACAAAGCGATCCACAATGCCGGTGTAGCTTTGGATGATGCGCACTACCTTCATGGACACGTTCTCGGCGGTGTAGTCCGGTACTGGTATGCCAAATTCGCCGTTTTTCTGCATTTCCACCGCCAGGTCAATGGACTGCAGAAGCTGCTCGGTATGGATGCCCGACAGGACGAAGCAGCCCTTGTCCAGCGCCTCCGGGCGCTCGGTGGACGTGCGGATGCATACCGCCGGAAACGGCTTGCCGACCGACAGGTAAAAGCTCGACTCTTCCGGCAGCGTGCCGCTGTCGGACACGACGCAGAAGGCGTTCATTTGCAGGCAGTTGTAATCGTGGAAGCCCAACGGCTTGTGGGCGATGACACGTTTGTCCAGCACAAAGCCGCTCTCCTCCAGCCGCTTGCGGCTGCGCGGATGGCAGGAGTACAGCACCGGCATGTCATATTGCGCTGCCATGGTGTTGATGGCCGTGAAGAGGGCGCGGAAATTTTCCTTCGTGTCGATGTTTTCCTCCCGGTGGGCCGAGAGCAGGATGTATTTGCCCTTTTGAAGCCCCAGCCTGGCGAGAATATCGCTTGCCTCGATCTGCGGCAGATTTTTATGCAGTACCTCCGCCATGGGGCTGCCAACGACGAACGTGCGCTCCTTGGGCACACCGGAAGCGTTCAGGTACCGCCGGGCGTGCTCGGAGTAGCAGAGGTTCACATCGGAGGTCACGTCCACAATGCGGCGGTTCGTCTCCTCCGGCAGGCACTCGTCAAAGCAGCGGTTCCCGGCCTCCATGTGGAAAATCGGAATGTGCAGCCGCTTGGCGGCGATGACGGACAGACAGGAGTTCGTATCACCCAGCACCAGCACAGCGTCCGGCTTGAGCTCCTGCATGAGGGCATAGCTCTTGGCGATGATTGTGCCGATGGTCTCGCCGAGGTTTGCCCCGGCGGCATTCAGGTAATAGTCCGGTGCGCGCAGGCCGAGATCCTCGAAGAACACCTGATTGAGCTCATAGTCGTAGTTTTGCCCGGTGTGCACGAGCGTTTGCTCAAAATAGCGGTCGCAGCACTGGATGGTCGCGGAAAGACGGATGATTTCCGGCCGCGTGCCGATCACGGTCATCAGCTTGAGTTTTCCCATCGTCACACCTCCTCAAAATAGGTATCCGGATGCTGTGGGTCGAAGCATTCGTTGGCCCACATGACCGTCACCAGATCGTCGGTATCGCTCAGGTTTGTGATGCTGTGGGTGTAGCCCGGCAGCATATGTACGGCTTCTATCTTCTCGCCGCTGACCTCAAATTCCACGACGTCCTGTGTGCCGATCTGCCGCTCACGGATGCGCCCGCGGCCGGCCACAACGATGAAAAACTCCCACTTGGAGTTGTGCCAGTGCAGACCTTTCGTCACGCCGGGCTTGGTGATGTTCACGGAAAACTGACCGCAGCTCTGCGTTTTCAGCAGCTCCGTGAAGCTGCCGCGGGCATCGGCGTTCATCTTCAGCGGAAAGGCTGCCTTTTCCGGCGGCAGATAGGAAAGATAGGCGCTGTAGAGTTTCTTTTCAAAACTGCCCTCCGGAATTTCAGGCAGCAGCAGCGTTTCCGGCTGTGCGTGGAAAGATTGCAGCAGCTCGACGATTTTGCCCAACGTTACATGGTGCGTTACCGGCACGCAGCAGAAATCCTCGCCGGGCACCGGTGTCAGACCGTCATAATTGCAGCGGTGCGCCTGCCCGGACAGGGCGGTCAGCAGTTCCGAGACAAGATCGTCAATGTAGACCAGCTCCAACTCCGTTGCAGGGTCGTTGACGGTGACTGGCAGGTCGTGCGCAATGTTGTGGCAGAAGGTCGCCACGGCGGAGTTGTAATTCGGCCGGCACCACTTGCCGAACACATTCGGAAAGCGGTAAATCAGCGCCTCTGCGCTGGTTTCGGCGGCATAGGCGCGCAGCCGCTTTTCACAGGTCAGCTTTGCCTTGCCGTATTCGCTGCCGACATAGCGCCCGGTCAGCGAGGCCTGTGCGGAGCTGGCGAGCATCACGGGGCAGCGGTTGCCTGCACTTTGCAGGGCAGTAAGCAGCGCTTCCAGAGACTCGGTATTGCCGGGGAGGTATTCCTCCGCCGTTTCCGGGCGGTTTACCCCCGCCAGATGGAACACAAAATCCGCGGATTTCGCATAATCGGCAAGCTGCTCCGGCGAGCCGTCCGTGTTGTATTTATAGATTTCCCGGATATCCAGCTCCGGGTGCGTGCGATCCTTGCCGTCGCGGATGTTTTGAAGCGCCGCGACGAGGTTTTTTCCCACAAAACCGCGCGCGCCGGTGACGAGAATGTTCATCAGCAGTTTCCTCCAAAGAGCTTTAGCTTTTGCAGCAGACGCTTCATGCCGTCGAGGTCGAGCCGTTCGGTATTATGCGAGGTATACGGCTCGATCTGGGACAGCTCCGCGTTCCCCTTGGAGAAATAGTTGTCGTAGTTCAGGTCGCGGCCGTCGGCGTGTATGCGGAAAAAGCCGGGCAAATCTTCCGCCCGCAGCATTTCCTCCGATGTCACGAGCACCTCGAAGAGCTTTTCGCCGTGGCGTGTGCCGATGGTGGTCACACCGAGGTCGGAGTGCTTCAGCTCCAGCACGGCCTGCGCCAGTGTCTCGATGGTCGCGGCGGGCGCTTTCTGCACGAACAGGTCGCCCTGCTCGCCGTGTTCAAAGGCGTAGAGGACAAGATCGACGGCATCGCTGAGCGTCATCATAAAGCGCGTCATGTTCGGGTTCGTGACGGTGAGCGGCTTGCCCTCGTCGATCTGGTCGCAGAACAGTGGGATGACCGAGCCGCGTGAGGCCATGACGTTGCCGTAACGCGTCAGGCACAGCACCGGATCGTCCGGCAGCATCTGCCGCGACCGGGCAATGACGTCCTTTTCCATGACGGCCTTCGTCATGCCCATGGCATTGATGGGATAGGCGGCTTTGTCGGTGGACAGGAAGATGGCCTTCTTCACGTGGTTTTCCACACAGGCGTCCACCACGTTGTTCGAACCGATGACGTTGGTCTTAACGGCCTCCATGGGGAAAAACTCGCAGGAGGGCACCTGCTTGAGCGCGGCCGCGTGGAACACATAATCCACCCCGCGAAACGCCGGTGCGATCGAGCGGTAGTCGCGCACGTCGCCGATGTAGAATTTGATTTTGCCTGCGCACGCCGGGCAGGCGGTCTGGTAGGCATGGCGCATGTCATCCTGCTTTTTTTCATCTCGGGACAGGATGCGAATTTCACGGATATCCGTGGTCAGAAACCGGTCGAGCACGGCGTGGCCGAATGACCCGGTGCCGCCGGTGATCAGGAGAGTCCTGTTTTCAAATAAAGACATCTATGCACACTCCCATACAGTCGCGCTTCCGCTTCGGACGGAGAACGAAGTATCATTAGAATATAACCGGTTAATTTTAACATGATCTGCGCAAAAGCGCAACCGATTTCCAACGGCTGTGGGGGATATGCGTGTAGGACTAGAATACATATTGGACAATTGAAGAAAAAAGCTATGAGGAATATGGTCTCATGGGTTATCGTTAAGTTACCACACCAAACCAGCCCGAAAGGAGACCATATCCCTCATGAGCAAAAGTATAACACAAGACATGGCCTATCGGCAATCCCTAATGAAGTACACAGAGAAATACGGCGTCAGCCGCGCCAGCCGGAAGTACAACAAGAGCCGGTCGTACATCTATTTCTGGAAGCAGCGCTGGGATGGAAGTGTGGCGTCCCTTGCCTGCCAATCCAGGCGGGCACGCCGCGCGTGCCATTGCTTTGCGTGGACAACCGCGCAGGGGTGTGTTAGAATTCAAATAGAATGGCCTGAAGTGGGAGGAATGAACGTGGAGCTGCTGAAAATGGGGCTGCTTTTGCTGGTCGGATTCCTGTTTGGCGGGTACCACTTTGACGATCAGGTGCTGATCTCGGAGCGGCTGTCCGGCCATCATCGTGTGAAGTTGAAAAACACTCGCGCGCTCAAAGTGTTCTTGTTCTTGCGCGATAAAAACCAACGCAGTTATTTTTCGACGGTCGCCGTTTGCCTGCAGATTTACGCATATCTTCTGGGAATCGCGAACTTTCTTTTGGCAGCCGTAATCCGTACTCGCGAAGCGGTCGATATTGTGTTATATATTGACTATGGTTTTGGATTACTGGGCATGTTCGCAATTGTGTTCTTTGGTGCCTTTTATAGCATGAAGCGCAAAAAATGAGCGAGGATGGGTGCGCGCAATCTTTCAACCGATGAGAGATATAGGAGTGGAATGTATGAATTTTTGCTGCGAAGATATGCAGGCACATGTCCGCATCGTGACGGAACACACGGCACAGCTCTGCGATGGCGAAGCGATCTCATATCTGCCGAAGTTTCATGAATACGGCATCCCGTGCGGGGATGGGCATTCGCATATCGTGATCCATTACTGTCCGTGGTGTGCAAAGCCTCTGCTGCCGGACCTGCTGATAGAGTACGGGGTTGATCTTCTCCAGCCGCTCCGTCAGGTCCTTGTGGACGGTCGATTTTGAAACGCCGAATTGTTTGGCGGCGGCGCGGACGGTGGTATTGTTGGCGAGAAGATATTCCGCAAGATCGCATGCGCGCGCTTCCATGTCCGTGTGCACTTACACCACTCCCCATATTTGCGTAATTCAGTATATGAATTTCTGCGGGGAATATGAGGCGGGTGCCACACGCCAGATTGTGTGTACATTTTTGCGGCAGTATGTTACTATTGGAATCGGCAGTCGCAGTTTCAGTTATAGGCAGGCGAGAGTTGCAGACAGTGCGGCCGGGAGGTGCTCATGCAGATGCTCCAAATACAGAAAATGATAGCGGAAGTGATCACGGAGAATCGGGCGTTGAGCGCAGGCTTCCTGTTTCGCGGCGACTATTTGTTTGCGCCTATGCAAACAGCTAATGTTTTTGATGCGATCGTCGTAAAAATTCCGCAAGATGCAAGTTGTTCTTCGCCGCAATATCCAGCGGCAAGGCGACCGCCGCATGACTGTATATCAGCAATCAAGCAGTACGGGCTTACAAAGGCGATCGTGATTGCCGATGAGCTGTCGTTTCTGCGTGCTTGCCCTTCTTTGACAGATTTGGTCGTTATCCCGGCGGATAAAGCCGCAGTGCCTTTTGATTTTACACCGCTGTATGATATGCCGAATTTGCGCTATCTCGAATGCCAATTGGCGCGCGAAGACCGACAGGAACCGCTTGGCACAGTGGATTATGCGCGGCTGCCGAATTTGTCAGAGGTCGTGATCGACGGCAAGGGGCATTCCAATATTTCTGGGTTGCGGAAGCTGCGAACACTTCAGGTGTCGGATTATCGAGGTGCGAGCAGAACCCTTGCCGATTACCCCTCTGGGAACTTGCTGGAACATCTTTCGCTGATTTCGTGTAACCTGCACTCGTTAGATGGAATTGAGAAATCTCCGAATATCAAAGATTTAGAGCTAACCTATAATCGTTCTTTAGCGGATATTTCAGCACTTTATAAAGTGGCGGATTCCCTGCGTGCGTTGTCGGTTGAGGCGTGCGGGAAGATACAGGATTTTTCGGTGCTGCATGCACTTACCAATCTGGAGCATTTGCATTTGGACGGCAGCACGCATTTGCCGGATATTTCATTTCTTGCAAATATGCCGCGTTTGAAGACGTTCGCGACCACCATGCCTATTACAGATGGAGATTTGCGGCCATGTTTGGCGATACCATATGCGAGTGTGCGCAATCGGAAGCACCATAATTTGAAAGACTCCGACTTGTCAAAAAGGCTGTAACGGGGTGAACATATTACAATGAAAATGGAAAGAGATATAATTCACATTGCAGGGACGAGAAGTAAATAGATTTTTGTTTCCCTTGCGGGCGGTGCATTGGCACCGCCCGCGTTTTCCTTCGTTTCGCTGCATATTCGCCGGTGAAAATGTCGCGGCGGCAGAAATTTTACTTCCATTTTACAAACCGCTTGCATTCTCCGGCACCATGTGGTAAGCTGTCGATTGGTTTCCGGAATGCGGCGAAAGGGGGAGCGCCCTGGCGCCGCGCTCAACAGAAAATGATGACGAAACCAGATTGCGAGGGAGCCCGTGTTCCGGGCTGAGAGGATCCCAGGGAGGATCGACCGGCCAAATCCGTCCGCAAGGGGCGGATTCTCAGCGTCTGCCGGTCGTCAGGTATGGTATATGCAGCGCTGCATATGCCAATTTTTTATGCCTGCGGCCGACGGAAAGAAAAAATCTGGAGGGTATGTACATGAAAAAAGTAGTGGCAATGATGCTGTCTCTGGTCCTGGCGCTCGGTCTGATGGCCGGCTGCGGCCAGAAGGACAGCGGCAGCGGCAGCGGCGCAAAGACGGTCGAGAGCCTGAAGATCGCGTTCTCCCCGTATGCGGACGCCGATCAGATCACGACGGCGACCGAACCGCTCGAGGCGCTGCTCAAGGCGAAGCTCCTCGAAAAGGGGTATGACGTGCAGAACATCGACATGACCGTCGGCACGAGCTATACCGCCGTGGGCGAGGCGCTCAGCGCCGGCAGCGCGGACATCGGCTTCATCTCCGGCGGCAACTACGTCCTGTTTTCCGATGACTGCGACGTGCTGCTGACGGCACTGCGCTATGGCATCAACAAGGACTCCGATAACCCCGCCGACTGGAACGACGGCACCATCGAGGAAAACACGCAGGACATGACGACTTACTACCGCTCGATCATTCTGGCCGGCCCGAGCGCGAAGGGGCAGGAGCTGCTCAAGAAGGTCAACGCCGGTGAGGAACTGACGTGGGACGATCTCAACAGCGCGACCTGGTCCGTGCTCGCCCCGACGTCTGCATCCGGCTATATCTATCCGAGCCTCTGGCTGCAGGAGCACTACGGCAAGACCATTGCCGATCTGGACCACGTGGTGCAGTCCGATTCGCACAGCACGTCGCTCGCACGTCTGGCCACCGGTCAGGCGGACGTGATGGTCTCCTTTGGCCACATTCGCATCAAGAACGCGCCCAACTGGCAGGAGAAGTTCGGCGGTACGGCGCCCATGGTCGAGCAGACCGGCATCATCGGCGTGACCGAGGGTATCTACAACGACATGATCGCCTACAGCAAGACCTCCGACCTTATGGCGGACGAGGATTTCCGCAAGGCGCTCGGCGAGGCGTTCATCGAGATCGCCCAGACCGACGAGGGCAAGGAAATCATCAGCGTTTTCAGTCAGGTCGGCTATACGTGGGGCAAGGATTCGGACTATGACGGCGAGCGTGACGCGCAGGCCATGCTCAAGTCCGCCGGAAAGTAAACCCATGCTGCTGGAAGCTGCACACATCAGCAAGCGCTTCGGCAGCCGGCCGCAAGTGCTGGCGGACGTCTCCTTCGGCGTGGAGCCGGGGGAATTCGTGTCCGTCATCGGCCCGTCCGGCGCCGGGAAGACGACACTGTTTCGCATTCTCAACGGCACACTGCCGTGCGACGGCGGGGAAGTGTGCATCGACGGGCAGCCATTTTCCCGCGCGCGCGGCCGCGCCAAGCGCGCCGTGCAAAAGCGCATCGGCACCATCTATCAGGACTTCGCGCTGGTGGAGCCGGTCTCCTGCCGGCAGAACGTGCTCAATGCCTGCCTGCCGGACATGACGTTGCCGGCGGCCCTGCTGGGCCTGTTTTCGCGCGCGCAGATTACGGAGGCCGAGCGGCTACTCGCGCGCGTCGGCCTGGCGGACAAATGCGACGAGCCGGTCTGCAGCCTGTCCGGCGGGCAGAAGCAGCGCGTCGCCATCGCGCGTGCGCTCATGCGAAAGCCCTCGCTGCTGCTGGCGGACGAGCCGGTCGCCTCGCTCGACCCGGTCACCGGTCGGCAGATCCTCGCGCTGCTGCAGGACATTCAGCGCACGGAGGGTGTCGCCATTCTCATGAACAGTCATAATCTCGACCAGAGCCGGGCGGTTTCCACCCGGCTCCTTGGCCTGCATGCCGGGCGGATCGTGCTCGACGGCGCGCCCGCCGCCGTGACGGACGCAGACCTCGCGCGGATCTACGGCGGCGCGGAAAGCGGGGCTGCGCCATGACGCGCTCCCGCGGCAAACGCTGGGCGCGGGCACTTGGCGTGCTCGCGCTGTTTGTGCTGGCGTTCCGGCTCACGGGGTGCGACCCCGCGGTATTCTGGGCGCGGCGGGCGCATCTGCGTGACATTGCCGCGCAGCTATTTCCGCCGGACTGGAGCTACCTGTCCGCGATCGTCGCGCCGCTGCTGGCTACGCTGCGCATGTCCGTCACCGGCACGGCGCTGGGCGTGCTGCTGGCGCTCATCCTCGCGCCGCTGTGCGCAGCCAACCTGTCGTGCCCGGCGCCGGTGCGCCGGATTCTGCGGTTTCTGGTGCAGGTGCTGCGCTCGTTCCCGGCGTTGATCCTTGCGCTGCTGGCGACGTTCCTGTTCGGCCTCGGCACGTTCTCCGGCACGGTCGCCATCACGCTCTTCACACTGGCCGTCATGACGCGCCTGACCTATGAGGACATCGAGGTGCTGACGCTCGCGCCCTACCGCGCGCTGTGCGCCATGGGCGCGTCCCCGGCGCGGGCCTATGCGCGCGCCGTCGTGCCGGAGATCGCCTCGGGCTACCTGACCAATGCGCTCTATCTGCTCGAGACGAATGTGCGCCACAGTGCCATCCTTGGCTATGTCGGCGCCGGCGGCATCGGCCTGCTGCTCAACGAGAAAATCTCGTGGCGGGAGTACGGCCGCGTCGGCGCGATCCTCGTGTGCCTGTTCGTGACCGTCTGCTGCATCGAGTGGCTCAGCCATGCGCTTGGGCGCATCATCCGCGGCGAGCGCAGCATCCCGCGCGGGGCAAAGCGTGCGCTCTGGGCGGCGGTGTTGGTGTGCGTGGTCGTCTGCACGGCGGGCATCGAGGCGCCGGATCTGGCGCACACGAGCCGGAGCGTGCTCGCGGCAATGGGTACGGGCCTGCTGCACCCGGACTGGAGCTTTTTCTTCGGCACCGGCAAGGACGGGCTCGGCTGGCTGCTGCTCGAGACGGTCGGCATCGCGCTGGCCGGCACCGGCCTTGGCGCGCTGCTCGCTTTGCCGCTGGCGTTTTTGAGCACGCCGAAGCTGCTGCCGCGCCCGGTCGCGCTGCTGTTCCGGGTGCTCATCGTGGCGATCCGCTCCGTGCCGTTTTTGATCTATGGGCTCATCTTCATCCGTGTCTCCGGACCCGGCGCGTTCACCGGTGTGCTGACGCTCGCGGTGTGCAGCATCGGTCTGCTCAGCAAGCGCTTCACCGAGGCGATCGAGTCGCTGGATTTTCGCGCCTACGACGCGCTGCGCGCAATGGGCGTCTCCCTGCTGCCGCGCATCCGCTATGCAGTGCTGCCGCAGCTCGGCCCGGCGTTTTCCTCAGCTGTGCTCTACCGGTTCGATGTCAACATCCGCGAGGCGTCCGTGCTCGGCCTTGTCGGCGCCGGCGGCATCGGCGCGCCGCTCATTTTCGCCATGAACCAGTACGCGTGGAATGATGTCAGCGCCATTTTCCTCGGCTTTGTCCTGCTCGTCTGGCTCATCGATGCGGGCTCGGCCCGTCTGCGCACGCGGCGCGCGGCGGCACCCGGAAATAAGACTTGAAAGTAAGCCCTCCGCAGGTCGCACCGGCGGAGGGCTTTCACTTCGCAGTGGGGAAGTGGCCTGCGCATTGACGGCACGTTCCGCCGTCGGCATCATAATGTTGGCTGCGCCGCCGCGCCGGAAACGAAAAACATGTACGAGAAAATTGGATATTTTTGATGAGAGTCCTGCTTATGGGACTCTCATTCTGCTATGATGAAGAAAAACACGGAAGCGGGCGATGATATGACGCAAAAGGAACGTATTCTGAACGCCAAGCACTGCCTCGATGCACTTGCCCTTGGGCTGGACCCGGCGACGGGCGCGGAGCTGCCGGACGACAGCGTGCTCAACCGGGTGGAACTGTTGCGCTGTTTTTTCTTTGTGTCCGGTCTGCTGCAGGAGTTGCACGAGCGCGGCGGACAGGGGCTCGGCCTGCCGTTTGCCCTGCCGGCCGAGCAGCGCGCGCAGTTCCCGTTTTCGGAGCGGCCGATGCTTATCAGCGAGATCTGCCGCATCCTCAATGAGATGGCCGACCCGTTCGTCTACCGGCAGCTGCGCACGACGACGATCACAAACTGGCTCCTGCATGCCGGGTTTCTGGAGGTGTCCGCGCGTGAAGGGGGGACGCCAGCGCGCCGCCCGACGGCGCTGGGGCGCACCATTGGCCTGTCGGCCGAGGAGCGCAGCGGAAAGCGCGGTACCTACACCGTTACGCTGTACGGGCCGGAGGCGCAGCGCTTCATTCTGGACAATCTCGACGCAATGCTGAGCTCCGAGTCACAGCCGCTGGGCTGACGCCCAAACAAATTTTGCCGAAAATCAGTATATTTCTGGCTTTTGACTGGCCTGCGCCGTTAATTTGTGGTAATATTATGACGATCCTTACGGGAAACGGAGAATCACTATGCCAAAATCACCGAATCAGAAACTGAAGCTGCTGTACCTGATGGAGATTATGCTGCAGCAGACGGATGAGCGTCACCCGATGACCGTGCCGGAGATGATCTCGCAGCTGGCCCAGCGCGGCGTGTCGGCCGAGCGCAAGAGCATTTACGGCGATCTGGAGGCGCTGCGCACATTCGGCCTGGACATCGTACAGACCAAGTCCAAGACGACCGGGTACTATGTTGGCACACGCGCATTTGAAACGCCGGAGCTCAAACTGCTCGTGGACAGCGTCCAGTCGTCCAAGTTTATCACGCACAAAAAGACGCTGGCGCTCATCAAAAAGATCGAGAATCTTGCCAGCATCTATGATGCGCAGCTCCTGCAGCGGCAGGTCTATGTTCATGGCCGCGTCAAGAGCATGAATGAGAGCGTTTATTATAATGTAGACGAGATCTCCGACGCGATTTCCCGGGACCGGCAGATCCGTTTTCACTACTTTGAATACACCATTTCCAAGCAGCGGCGTTACCGCAAGGCGGGCGCGTACTATGTCGTAAGCCCGCTGGCGCTGATGTGGGACAATGAGAATTACTACCTGCTGGCGTGGGATGCCGAGGCCGAGCTGCGCAAGCACTACCGCGTGGACAAGATGACGGACATCTCCGCGCTGGAGGCGCCGCGCGAGGGCACGGAGGACCTTTCGCAGCTGGATCTGTCGGCGTATTCCCAAAAAGTGTTCAGCATGTTCAGTGGGGAAGAGCAGACGGTGCGCCTGCGCTTTGCCAACCATCTGGTCGGTGCGGTGCTCGACCGTTTCGGCAAGGACGTGATTGTGGTCGCTGACGGGCCGGACCATTTCACGGTCACGTTGAGCGTGGTCACGAGTCCGAAGTTCTATGCCTGGCTGTTCGGCTTCGGCACCGAGGTGGAGATCCTCTCGCCGCCGTCGGCCCGGCTGGAGATGCAGAGGATGCTTGCTGCCACTGCGGATATGTATGCACCGCAATGACTTGACAAATCGCGGGCAATCGTGTATAAAGAAGAACATACCTTTTGGGGGGCTGGGTTATTCCCGGCTGAGACGAGTGAATCGAAGCTCGATACCCACTGACCTGATCCGGATAATGCCGGCGTAGGAAACGAAATCAATATATTTATCATCGTTTTCTATGGACTGCATTGTTTCGGCAATGCAGTTTTTTCTTTGAGGAGGAACACAACATGACCCAAAGCAAATCCCATCTGCGCCTGCGCGCGCTGTGCGAGGGTGCGATCTTCATCGCCCTTGCCCAGGTCCTGAGCTATCTCAAGCTCTTTGAGCTCCCGCAGGGCGGCTCCATCACGATCGAGATGCTGCCGATCTTCCTTTACTGCGCCCGCTGGGGCTTCGGTCCCGGCATGCTCGCGAGCTTTGCCTACAGCATCCTGCAGGCGGTGCTCAGCAGTACGTATGCCTGGACGTGGCAGTCGCTCATCGGTGACTATCTGCTTGCGTTCACGGTGCTCGGCTTCGCCGGAGCGTGCTCGAAGCTCAAGGGCGGCTTCTTCATCGGCACGGTCGTCGGCAGTGTGGCACGCTTTCTCGTGCACTATGTCGTCGGCGCGACGGTCTGGGCCGAATATATGCCCGAGACCTTCTTCGGCCTGACGATGACGACGCCGTGGTTTTACTCGGCACTGTATAACGGCAGCTTCATGCTCATTGACATGGTGCTTGTGCTCGTGATCGGTGCGCTGCTGTGGAAGCCGCTGAAAAAGTACATCACCGGCGAGGATCTGCGCGGTACAGCAAGTGCAAAAAATGAAGGTTGACAGGGAGAAATTCCATAGTGTATAATATGTATCCGGCGTCAGTCGTCTGGCGCCGGATACTTTTTGCCAACTACGGCGGCGCGAGCCGCTGTTGAGTATGATCGAAAGGAGAAAACACCATGTTCCGTACCTACCAGCCCAAGAAGCTTCAGCGCAAGAAAGAGCACGGCTTCCGCAAGAGAATGGCGACCGCCAACGGCCGCAAGGTGCTGTCCCGCCGCAGAGCGAAGGGCAGAAAGCAGCTCAGCTACTGAGTTGCTGCGCGTGAGCAGGCAGACTCCTTAATTATGTTTTTCAGGGCGGGATCTTTCCGCCCTAAAGGCATATCCGGAGGGTCTGCACAGCAGAGAGGATCGGGGGAGACCTTTGGAATTTACCAGCACGATCAAACAAAACTATGAATTCCGGCGTCTGTACTCGAAGGGCAAAAGCTGCGCCAATGCGTATCTGGTGGTCTACTGCCGGAAAAACCGCGCCGGCCGCAGCCGCATCGGCTACACCGTGTCTAACAAAGTCGGCCATGCCGTCGTGCGCAACCGCATCCGCCGCCGTCTGCGGGAGATTTATCGCCTGCATGAGCGGCAGATCGCGCGCGGGTATGATCTGGTCGTCGTGTCGCGCGTGCGCGCGTGTACGGCGGATTATCATCAGCTGGAGGCAGCGTTTTTATCTGCCTGCGCCCAGCTCGGCCTGCTGACGGAAGGGGATGGCGGCGTATGAAGCGGCTGCTCATCGCGCTGGTGAAGTTTTACCGCAGGTATATCTCACCGCTCAAACCGCCCTGCTGCCGGTTCATTCCGACCTGCTCGGAATATGCGCTCGAGGCTCTGCAGAAATACGGAGCGCTCAAGGGCTCGTGGCTGGCCATCAAGCGCATATGCCGGTGCCATCCGTTCCACACGGGTGAGCACGAATTTTATGACCCGGTGCCATGACCGGGAAATCCTAAGAATTTAAGAATTGGAGTCGTCTTATGTCCTGGATTACTGCACCCTTTGCCTGGCTGCTCAAAGCACTCTATGAACTGACCGGCAGCTATGGTTGGGCGGTCATCCTCTTCGGCGTCGTCGTGAACCTGATTTTGCTTCCGTTCATGGCCAAGAGCAAGAAGAGCATGATGCGTACCAGCCGCCTTCAGCCGCGGATCGCGGAGCTTCAGCGCCGGCACGAGGGAAACCAGCAAAAGCTCAATGAAGAGATGGCCAAGCTCTACCGGGAAGAGAAGATCAACCCGATGTCCGGCTGCCTCTGGAGCCTGATCCCGTTCCCGATCCTGATCGCGCTCTACAGCGTCATCCGTCAGCCGCTGACGAAGATGATGAGCCTGAGCGCGGACGCCGTCACGCAGCTGACCGACTGGGTCACGACCAACGCGGGCTATGTCGCACAGACGAAGTCTGCCTATCAGGAGATCCAGATCGCCGACCTGATCCATCAGAACTGGGACGCCGTGACCGGCGCGCTCGGTGATTTTTCGGGCAAGCTGCTGGATATCGACTATTCGTTCATCGGTCTGAACATGGGCCAGCAGCCCTCGTTCAAGATCTGGACGTTTGACTGGAGCAACAAAGCCGTCTGGCTTCCGGCTCTGGGCCTGTTCCTGATCCCGATCGTCTCGGCCGTGCTGTCGTGGCTGTCCATGAAGATCAGCACGTCGATGACGCCGCAGCCCGCTACCAATCAGCAGCAGGCCGCTACGACCAACAAGACCATGATGATCATGATGCCGCTCGTGTCGCTGTGGATCTGCTATACGATGCCGGCCGCTCTGGGCATTTACTGGATCGTCAACAGCGTCCTTGGCATCCTGCGTGATGTCAGCCTGACGAAGGTTTTCAACAAGCAGCTCGACAAGCTCGACGCCGAGCGCATCGCGCGCGAAAAAGAGCGCGACGCGGAGCTTGAGCGCAAGCGTCTCGAGACCGAGCGCCTGAAGGCTGCCGGCGAGACCGTTGTCAACCCCAACACCAGCAAGAAGAAAATTCAGGCCAGCCAGAAGCAAAAGGATGACGAGCGCAAGGCTGCGATCGTGCGTGAAGAGCGCGCCGCCCGCCGCGAGCGTCTCGGCGTCGAGCAGGCGGCTGCGCCGGAGTCCCAGGTCGGCAACCGCCGTTATGCGCGTGGCCGTGCCTATGCGCGGGACCATTATGAAACGGAGACGGCCGCCGCTCCCGAGGCGGAGCAGGCGCCGGCCGCCGAAGTCCCCGAAGGAAAACAGGAGAGAACTGAATGATGTTAAAAACACTGGAAAAGTCCGGCAAGACGGAAGAGGCGGCGATCGCCGCCGCGCTCGAGGAGCTTGGCCTTGACCGGGATGATGTTTCCGTTGAGATCGTCGAGCGCGCCAAGTCCGGCTTCCTCGGCATCGGTGCCAGCCCCGCGGTCGTCCGCGTGCAGTATGAGGCGCCGGATGAGGAGCCCGAGACCGCTGCGGAAGCTCCGGCTGCGGCCCCGGCCGCGACGCAGGAGCAGCCCGCAGCTGCCCCCGCCGCTCCCGCGGCGGCGGATGAGCCGGAGAGCTACGCGCGCATCCGCGCGTTTGTCAGCGGCCTGCTTGAGCACATGGGCATCCAGGCGGAGATCGAGATCACCGCGCGTGAAAACGGCGGCGTGAACGTGAATCTGTCCGGCAGCAACATGGGCGCGGTCATCGGCCGCCGCGGCGAGACGCTCGACGCGATCCAGCACCTGACCAATTACGCCATCAACCGCGGCAGCGATAAGCACATGCACATCAGCGTCGATGCCGAGAGCTACCGCGCCAAGCGCGAGGAGTCGCTCGTGCGTCTGGCGGAGAAGATGGCCGCCAAGGCCATCAAGTACAAGCGCAGCATGGCGCTTGAGCCGATGAATTCCTACGAGCGCCATGTTATCCACACGGCGCTGCAGGATTATGAAGGCGTGACGACGAGTTCGACTGGTACCGAGCCGAACCGCCGCGTTGTGGTCTCCTATGAGAAGCCGCAGCGTACCAGCAACAAACCTGTCAGCCGTGAGTGGAGCTGACGAGAGACTTAGGAGGAAACGGTATTATGTTCGAACAAGTGAGACAACTGCTCGCCCATCAGTTTGAAGTGGACGAAAACACCATCACCATGGACACCAACATCGCGGATGATCTCGGCGCGGATTCGCTCGACGTCGTGGAGCTGGTCATGTCGATCGAGGATGCGTTCGGCATCACGATCGAGGACGAGAAGGCAGCGGAGCTGACCACCGTCCGTCAGGTCGTGGATTACCTCGAGAAGAACGCTTGAAATCTTGCGTGAAAGAGCAGGCAGCCGGTGCTGCCTGCTTTTTTTATTTCTGGAAATGCAATAGTGATTGACGAATCCGGCCGCAGCGGGTA